>JACQUI010000080.1 GCA_016210395.1 Chloroflexota bacterium
CTTCCAGAACGGGGTTGTAGGGGAAGCTGGGCACGTCCGGCGCGGCAACGCGCATCACCGGCGCGTCCAAAGAATCGAACGCCTCAGATGCGATGATCGCGGCGACCTCCGCGCCCATGCCCAGGGTCAGGTTATCCTCGTACAGCACCAGAGCGTGGTTGGTTTTCTCCACCGACTGCAGGATGATGGCCTTGTCCAGGGGGGCCAGGGTACGAAGGTCTATGACCTCCACGTCTATGCCTTCTTTGGCGGCCTGCTCAGCCGCATCGAGGGCAACGTGGACCATGAGCCCGTAGCACAGGACCGACAGATCAGCGCCCTCCCGGGCAACACGCCCCGGGCCTATCTCCACCACGCGGTCGTCATCCGGCACGTCTTCACGAGCCATGCGGTACAGCTTCTTGTGCTCCAGAAAGATGACCGGGTCCGGATCGCGGATGGCTGCGATCAACAGCCCCCTGGCGTCCGATGGAGTCGCGGGTACGACGACCTTGAGGCCCGGCACGTGGCAGAACAGCGCCTCCACGCTCTGGGAGTGATAGAGGCCGCCGTGCACGCCGCCTCCGAAGGGCATGCGCACTACCAGGGGACAGCCCCAGCCTCCGTTCGAGCGATAGCGGATGCGGGCCGCTTCGCTGATGATCTGGTCAACTGCGGGGTAGACGAAGTCGGCAAACTGGATCTCTGCGATGGGCCGCAGGCCGTTTGCCGCCGCGCCTATGGCGATGCCCACGATGGCCGACTCCGCCAGGGGCGTGTCAATGACGCGCTCCGGGCCGAAGCGTTCCAGGAACCCATCCGACGCTCTGAACACGCCGCCCGAGCTTCCTACGTCCTCGCCCAGGAGCACGACTGTGGAGTCCTGCTCCATCTCTTCGAGCATAGCTGAGCGCACCGCCTCGACCATGTTCATGGTGGTCATGGCGTCCTCCCATTGCCGGCAAACAGGTGGGTGAAGAGCTGCGCCGGGTGTGGATCGGGGCTTTCCTCTGCGTGCTCCGTTGCCTCCTCCACCTCGTCCTTGACATCCTGCAACTCCGACTGCTCCTGAACGTCGTTCAGGTACCCTTTGTCCTTGAGGTACCGGCTGAACCAGGCAAGCGGGTCATGAATTCGCGCCTGCTCGCGTTCCTCCGCCGGCCGGTAGCGGGACTCATCATCGTTGCTGGTGTGCGGCGTGAGCCTGGGGACCACCGCATCCACCAGCGTGGGGCCTTCGCCCCGGCGGGCGCGCTCCAGCGCCTGGAAGGTGGCGTCGTACACCGCAAGGACGTTGTGCCCTTCCACCCGAACGCCGGGGATGCCGTACGCGGCAGCCTTCTCGGCTATGGTAGGCGTTGCAGACTGAAGAGGGTAGGGGACCGAAATGGCGAGGCCGTTGTTCTCGCAGAAGAACACCACGGGAAGCTGGTGAATGGCTGCGAAGTTGACCGCTTCATGGAAGTCGCCCTGGCTGGTGGCGCCATCGCCGAAGTAGACGATGGCGCAGGAATCCTGGCCCCGGAGCTTTGCCGCCAGCGCCATGCCGACGGCGTGAGGTATCTGCGTGGCGACAGGGCTGGAGGTGGTCAGGACCTTCCGCTCGGGCCAACTCCAGTGAGCGGGCATCTGTCGCCCGCCGCTGTTGGGATCGTCCCGCCGCGCAAAGGCATTCAGCATGATCGTCCGTGGCGTCATGCCCAGCATGAGCATGACCGCCAGGTCGCGGTAGTAGGGGACGCAGATGTCAACGCCCGCCCGGAGGGCCGCGGCGCTGCCGATCTGGGCCGCCTCATGGCCCTGGCACGTCACCGCGAGATGCACCTTCCCCAGCCTGTTCAAGAGCCATATCCGCTCGGAAATCACGCGAGCGAGGAGCATCGTCCTGTGCCAGTGCAGGAGGTCATCCGGAGCAAGGGATTGGCTTGGACATGCAGGTCTCCGCGCCTCCGCCTGACGTGCAACGCTACGCACTGCTACCATAGCTGTACCCTCCACATGCGCCTTGCCCCAAACTTATTGTCCCGTAGTCGGCGTGACTTGAACTAGACGTTGCCTCTGGTATTACCGGTCCCAACAAAGCTGCCGGGCCCGGACTTCACCTCCCCGGCTTCGTGCCGCTGTCACGGTCTGGTGGGGCTGTGGTTGTGATGGTTTTCCCGAACAAAGAAAAGAGCCGTCAGCTTAGGCTGACGGCTCTTTGCAAAGCCTCACAAGCGTAATCAGTATCCGTCCCTGTACCCAGCGAGAGCTATTGTTCATAGCCCACCTCTACACATCGCCTATAACTCAGCTTATGCATTCTATGCTCCTCTTGTCAACACGCTGCCGTGCGTTTGAGGAGCGGGACCGAAGGCTAGCCAGGTCCGGGGTTTCCCGTCAACGTTTCGCTCCGAGTACATGGCCATCACCCTTGCTCCAATAGCAATCTGTTCCGGCTTCAAGGCGTCCATGCACACGATGCGCGCGGTGATCCTAGGGCCCTCATCAAGCTCCACGACGCCCGCGAGGTATGGCCGCTCCCTGCCAAAGCCCTCTCTTTGCATAAAGGTTGGCGGGAGGTGGATGGCTGTCACGCCAAGCAGCCGGCCATAGCCGCTGAGCTCTTCAGTGGCAACGTCCAAGCTGCTACAGGCGCCACACAGCGGGCGGGGCGGCACGTGCAGGGTGTTGCACTTCCGGCATCGTCCCGCCACAAGCTTGTGCTGGACGACGGCCTGCTGAAAGGCCAGGACGCCTGGGGCCTCTTGTTGCTGCTGCATACTTGCCTCCTTCCTCCGATTCGCTCATGCCGGTGGCCAACACGGGAGGAGAATGAACCTTCTGCGTTTTGCCAGTCCGCAGACTTGTCCGTCC
>JACQUI010000077.1 GCA_016210395.1 Chloroflexota bacterium
ATCTAGCCGTATCTGGGATGTAGCCAGACAACATCTTGACGATTCCGCCGGTTTCGAATACAACAGAGGCGAGGCGCATCGGGAAAACTCGATGTAGCCAGAAGAAACGTTGTTTTGTATCTGCTCGCCTGGAAGTTCGGTATAGACGCCGCGCTTACCTCCGCTGCTGGCGGACCGCCATTCCGCATCATCAGGAGAGCGGCGAACGGCTGCCCCTGAGCCGGGTACGCCCCCTCCCCGCAAGTGATACATCTCCCCTTTTCAGTTGCCGCTTGACATTAGGACTTTGTTATGCAGAATAAGACTAGAACAACAGTTCTTGCAGGAACACCCAATGCTTATCCAGACCTCACCCGATGCCTATGAAAAGCTGCGACATCTGGGCGGCATGGCCACCGACGATGTCCTGGCCCCTGAAGACCATAAGTTCAACGCGCCCCAGGACGCCTACGAGCAGCCCCGCAACCGGGCGTTGCCCGCCGGCGTCTACAAGGCGGCCATGCCCAACGGCAAGACAATCTCCCTGTTGCGCGTCATGTTCACCGACGTCTGCAAGTACGACTGCGCATACTGCCCCAACAGCGTCTGGGCGCCTCGCCGCCGCTATGGGTTCAAGGTGGACGAGCTCGCCAGGCTGTTCATGGAGCTCTACCAGCGCCAGACGGTCGCAGGCCTCTTCCTCAGCTCGGGCATCGCCAGCACGCCCGATGGCATCATGGAGAAGCTGTTGGACACCGTGGACGCCCTTCGCAACCGCTACAAGTTCAGGGGATACATCCACCTGAAGGTCATGCCCGGGGCATCGCCCGCCGGCGTGGAAGCGGCGCACCGGCTCGGCACGCGGCTGTCCATCAACATGGAGCTACCCACCGCAGAGCATCTGGCCAAGGTAAGCACCATGAAGGACTTCAATAACCACATCCTGGAGCCGATGAAGGCCATCCACAACCACATTCAAGCAGCTACGCCCGGAGGCGGAGCGGCAGGACAGGTGACCCAGCTTGTGGTGGGCGCGGCTGAGGAGTCGGACATGGACATCTACCACCGCATGGCCCAGCTCTACGGCCAGTGGAGGTTCAAACGCGTCTACTACCAGCCGTTCCGCCCGGCCCGCTACACGCCCCTGGAGGAGCATCCCGCGACGCCCATGCTGCGGGCCCATCGCCTGTACCAGTTGGACTGGCTCAGCCGCATCTACGGCTACTCCGAGGAGGAGCTGCGGCCCGCCTTCGATGGCGGTGGCTTCCTGCCCCTGGAGGTGACCCCAAGCTCCTCCTGGCGGCCTACAGCTACCGCGACGAGGTAATTGACGTGAACCACGCCGGCTATGGAAAACTCCTGCGCGTGCCGGGCGTAGGGCCGGCGGCGGCAAGGCGTATTGTCGCCCAGCGCAGGCGGTCAACCATAAACACCTGGCGCGACCTCCAGGCCATGGGTGTCGTGGCCAAGCGGGCCAAAGCTTTCTTGGGCTTCCCAGGGTACAAGCCAGAGAAGGCCCATCAGATGAAGCTTGAACTCCTCTCTTCCGAGCGGCCAAAGAGCTTGACTGCCCAGGCTTTCGCTCCCGCGCCCCAAGCAACGCATGCTGCTGGATGCGCGTCATGCGCCGGCTCCGGCTGCGGCGGCTGTCCAGTGGCTACGCTGAAGCGCGCGCGGCCTGCATCTGCTTGATCCTGGCGCTTTACACAGCTAGCCCGCCGCCTGGGTGGGCTTCGAGCGCTTGGCGAAGCCGGCCAGCCGTTTCCAGAAAATAACCGCCAGCAAGCCAACAACCGCCAGGAACGCGAACACCAGAGAGCGCCGCGCCATGCCGCCCACAATGGCATCGGACACCGAGGGCGCCACCTCCTGCGCTTTCTCCATAGCTATAAGCTGAACGCCTTGCACGTCGCGCGCTGCGTCTTGGAGCGCCTCATCAATCCGGGGCCACGCCACGATGGAGTAGACAACGCCGAAAATGACGAAGGACAGTAGGGCGGCGATTGCCAGGGCTGAAGCGCCCCAGGCCAGCCTGCCGCGCCAGCTCCTGCCGCCCAAGAATGCGATGGCCAGGAGAAGCAACGCTGGAATCAGGTAGGCGATGAACCGGAGCCCGCGCACTTGCCCTAGCAGCCGCCTGTTCTGGTCAATAGTCTCGAAATCACCCGCCGAGTTGCCGCTTCCCTCCATCGCCTCCCGCAAGTCCTCCTGGTTGAAGGTGAAGCCGTCGCGGGCATAGGCAAGCGCCTTGTCATACGTCTCTAATGTGTCCGGACCACTCTTGCCGATAAGCGTCCGTAAATCCGAATCTGTGTACGTTGCACCTTCCCTGGACCAGCGGCGCACGTCGTCCAGCCGCTTGACCGTCTCGCTGGTTTCGCCGCCCAGGGCCTTGCGCAGGTCGGCGTCGGTGAAGCGGTAGCCGCTCTTCTCCCAGCCCAGGGCCTGGTCCAACAGGCGCTCGTGCTCTGCATTGAGTGTCTTGCGCAGGTCGGCGTCGGTGTATGCGAACTCCTTGGGCACCGCGCCGCCGACGTGCTGGCGCACCTGCTGGGTGAGGAGGCTCCCGAAGTTGTCCAGAAGCCACTGGAACGTGACGCCTTGGGTCAGAAGCGTCTTGTCCACGCCTACCTGTTTCGCGATGTCATCCTCCGTCACGGGCATGCCGGTCAGGTTCAGCGCCTGCTTCATCTCTTCCAGAGAGAAGCCCGTAGGCCGGCAGGTAGGGATGCTCTGGAGCGAGCCTGCTTTCAGCAAATCGGTCGCCTGGCTGAACGTGCAGCGGGGCAAGGCGTCCCACTGCTGCTGGAGCTTCTGCTTGACCAGTGACTCGATGGCCACGAGCGCCTGCTCCTTGGGCTGCTCCAGAGGCACGACGATGCGGAAGCCGGTCCTGTCGCCCACCAGGAAGGGGACAACCTCGTCAATCATTCCTTCGGCCTGCTGCCGCACGAACTCCGGCGGCAGCGCCTGCCGCAGCACCGCCTTCACTTCATCAGGCGTCACGCTGGCGCCCAGGGGCAGCGCGATGGGCGCGCTCACGCTCTGCTTCAGCAGCGTATCCACCACCTGGTCAATGGCCTTCTCATACGCCCCTGACTCTTGCAGGAGGCGCTTTGCCACCGGCACGGCGGCGATGGTCCTGTCTTTCAGCGGTATGAGGATAACAAAGCTGTCCTGCTTGCCTGCAAGGTACGGCGTGACGCCGTCCACAGCCGCCTCGGTGCGGGCCTGGAGCCATTCGGGGGTAGCCACCTCCGAAGCCGCGGAGGCGATCTGGTCTGCGGTCAGTGTCAGGCCGAAAGGCAATGCGCCGAAGCCGCTGAGCTGCTTCTGCACGGCGTCGCGGAACTCGGGGCGCTGGAGGGCCTCGTACACGCCGGATGCAGCCAGCAGCTCTTCCAGGGCGGGCCCGGCAGCTTCAATCCTGTCGCCGATGGGGACGACGATGGCGAAGTGCTCGTTTTCCCCCGTCGCGTAGGGGACCGCTTCGTCAACTACCTCCACCATCACCCCTTCCAGCCACTCCTTTGTCACCACCGCCTTGAAGGCGTTCATGGCGTCGTCGCCCTCAATGCGGATGCCCAGGGGCAGGTTGCCTGCGCCCTTTAGCGACTTGTCCACCTCGGGCGCCATGACCTCGTCCGTAATCAGCGCATAGGTCTCCGGGTCCGAGGCCAGGTCTTTGATGCCCTCGCCCAGGTTCTCTATGGGCTCTTTCAAGGGTATGGTGACGGAAAACTCGTCGGTGTCGCCGACGACGTAGGGCACCACTTCTCTCAGGATATTCTCCGCCTGCTCCTGCAGCCACTCCGGCGGAAGCGTCGTCTCGAGAAGGTTGGTGACCTGGGGATCTACCTCCTTGGGGTCAATAGGAAAGGCTGCGTCCGGGTCCTTGCGCTTTTGCTCCTGCCAGTCCTTGCTGGCCTCGTCAAACGCGGCAGGCAACACGCTATCGTATGCCCAGTTGAAGACATCGGCCTTGCGGAGCTGGGAAACATAGAAGCCGGCGGAGAAGACCGTAGAGTTGACCTGGGCGATGACGCTGGATGCGATGAACAGGGGAACGAAGAGGAAGATCAACATGACCGCGAAAATGCGGCGCAGGACTATCATGCGATTGCACCACCAGTTATTCAGGTAGGCCTATTCTATGAGCGGCCAGGAGGGGGGTCAACAGACACGCGAGGCGCTACACACCAAATTACGTGCGTCACGCACTGGCCTGCGCCAGCATGCGACTGCTACGATGGCGATAACCGTTCCGAAACGTGCGATATCCTTCTCGTGATGCACGCCGTTATGCCCAGGAAACAACGCCTCCAGAAGAAGCACGCCATCATGCTGGTCGGCTTCGCCATCACCTTCGCCGGAATGATCACGGCCGCTATCGTCAGCGGCGACGGCCACCCCGACGGCATGGACGGCCTTGGCCAGGCGGCCCAGGGCGGGAGCGCGACGCCTTCCAGCGAGGCCGCCGGTGGCATCACGCTACGCGATCTCAACCGCGCCCTGGCTGATTCCTATTCCTCCGATGTGGGCCCCCACTCCCTGGCGGACCCCACGCCAACGCCTGCTCTGGATGCGCCGTGGCCTGGCTGGCCGTTCTCTCGCCAGGGGCAGGACGCCGGGGCCGCTGACTACCCCAAGGTGGACAACCCGCTCACGCCTTCTTCGTAGCGCCCGCCGCCCCTGTTTCCGGCAGCAGCACTCCCCCGGCGAGCAGGCTCCAGGAAAGCGCCGCAAACAGCACGAACCCCAGGACATACGTCCCTGTCAGATCGGTGAGTGCGCCTACAGCCAGGGGCGCGATAAACGCCAGGGTGCTGCCGAAGCCTCCCAGGATTGCGCCCATGGCAGCCACCCGCCGGGGCGTCACGCCCGGCAGCTCCATGGGTATGGTGATGAAGGCAGGGATATAGAACCATGCGCCGAAGCCCACGGCTATCAGCGCGGCATACATCATGGGCGTCCCGGCCAGGAGGAATGCCCCAAACCCACCCAGCCCGGTGCACACGCCTGCAACGATGAAGTACGGCTTGCGCCTTGGGAATCGCAGGGAAAGCAGTCCCGCCAGCAGCACCGTCCCCATGCCCATGAAGGGGAGAATGCCCGTGAGCGCGCCTGCCCTCTCCAGGGACATGCCGTGCGCCTCGTAGTAGAAGGTAGGAAGCCAGGTTGTGAGGGCCGCATACTGGCCGTAGGCCCCCGCATCCGCCGCAGCCAGGACCAGCACCGTTCTGGAGCGCAGCGCTGCCACCAGCTCCCCAAAGAGCGGCAGACGCTGCGCCGTTCCTGCGTTCTCCTGCGTCCGGCCCAGCGCCACCCAAACCAGGGCGCCGATCAGTGAAGCTCCTCCAAAGAGGCTCAGCGCAGCCTTCCAGCCAAAGGCGCCTGCCAGCGGCGCAGCCGAAAAGGTGGCGATGCTGATACCTGCCGAAAGGACGGCGATGTTCAGGCTGTTGACCAGCGCCAGTTCTTTTGGACGGAACCATTGCAT
Source organism: Chloroflexota bacterium (assembly GCA_016210395.1). Taxonomy (GTDB): domain Bacteria; phylum Chloroflexota; class Dehalococcoidia; order Lucifugimonadales; family JACPCL1; genus JACPCL1. The sequence continues at coordinate 5,480 of JACQUI010000077.1, forward strand.
CAAGAGAGGCCCGATGGCAGGGAACACCAGCGCGTAGCCGATGGCGTAGCTAAGACGGAGCCCCAGGACTGCAGGGAAGCTTCCTGCCAGGAAGGTGAAGACGTTTGCAGATCCCAGAAGCCATCCTATGGCGATCTGCTTCTTCAGCGGCAGCCGGCCCACCAACATGCTGCCGGGGAACTGCACCGCCGCTACAACCAAGATGACAAGGCTTGTCAGCAGGCTGGCCGTGGCGCGGCTCGCATCGTAGTCGTCCATGACAAGGGGCAACACGGGCGAAGCTGCGAAGAAGCTCAGTCCAAAGCCAAAGTTCAGCGCCAGCATCAGGCCGGCGATGACGTACCTGTACCGGCTCTGGCGCTGTTCGACCGCCGGCTTGTTGAGGTCCTGTCCTGTGGCTGCTCGTTCCTGCTGCATACGTCCTGCTATTGTAGCCTGACATTGCCCTCTCGCCCAACAGCCCCCTTCTTCGTAGCATCAGGGCAAAGGAGGCGCAACATGCTCAACCGACCAAGCCTGCCTGCAGAGCGGTACAGGGTGAAGCTCTTCTCCGGAGCCGCACTGGAGAGTGACCTGAACATGTGGCTCGCCGGGAACCCCGGCGCGCTCGTCCAGATTTACCTCGCCTACAACGGGACCGCCGCCGTGGCGCTGGCGCTCTACAGGACGAGCCAGTAGCAAGACGCGCGGCAGGCTCACCACGCTAAAGGAGTGGCGGCGAGAGCAGTTTGTGGTAGCATGAGCAGCAAATTCGCCAGGTGGGGTGCCCATGATTGACTCGGCACGCGCAAGACGTGGGCTCGATAAGCTTTTCTACGGCTGGTGGGTCGTTGTCTCGGGGTTTGCCTTGCAGGCCATCAACGGAGGCCTTCTCTTCCACGGCTTCACCGTGTACTTCCTGCCCCTGCAGAACGAGTTCGGCTGGAGCCGGGCACTGGTGGCCACGGGCTTCTCTGTGACACGCACGGAAAGCGCGCTCCTCGGCCCGCTGGAGGGCTGGGCAATTGACAAGTTCGGCCCCCGGGTCATTGTTGTCGTGGGGATTGTGCTGTTTGGAGCGGGGTTCATCGTCTTCAGCGCCACGACCTCGGTCGTCCACTACTTCCTCGCCTTCCTGGTCCTTGCCCTCGGCTCCAGCCTGGGCGGCTTTCTCGCCATCTCCGCGACCATCACCAACTGGTTCGCCCGGAGGAGGTCCCTGGCCATGGGCATCGCCATGACCGGCATGGGCTTCGGCGGTCTCCTGGTGCCCGCCCTGGCATGGAGCATCACCACCTTTGGGTGGAGAAAGACAGCACTTGTCTCCGGACTGCTCGTCTGGGCAATCGGCATTCCGGCGGCGCTCCTCCTGCGCCACAAGCCTGAATCCTACGGCTACCTGCCCGATGGCGCAACGAGCAGCCCCCAAGCCGTGCGACCGGCCTCGCCAGGGACCGGAGGTGTAGCTCTGCCGGATTCATCCGAGGACTTTACCGTGAAGGAGGCCCTCAGGACACCCGCCTTCTGGCTCATCTCCGGAGGACACGCCGCGGCGTTGCTTGTCGTGGCCGCCGTGTCGCTGCACCAGATCCCACACATGGTCCAGCGGCTGGACATGTCCCTGGAGGGCGCCGCGACGATCGTCGCCCTTCTGATGGGCATGACGATCGCGGGACAACTGGGGGGAGGGTTCCTTGGAGACAGGATCAACAAGAAGATGCTGCTGATTTCCTGCATGCTCGGACACGCCGCAGGCCTTCTGGTCTTTGCTTACGCAACCTCGGTGCTCCACCTGGTCTTGTTTGCAACGCTCCACGGCCTGGCGTGGGGCGCGCGCGGCCCACTGATGCAATCGCTTCGGGCGGACTTCTTCGGCAGGAGATCGTTCGCAACAATCATGGGGTTCTCCTCAGCCATCGTAACCGTCGCCATGATCATCTCGCCCATCTTCGCCGGCTGGCTGGCCGACCTCCAGGGCGGGAGCTACACCCTGGCCTTTACCATCCTTGCTGTCCTGGCGGGCTTCGGCTCCACCTTCTTCTTGTTTGCCAACAAGCCCGTCCGCAAGTCACGCGCGCCCGCCGGTCCTGTTCATGCCATATCGTGAACGGGAAGGTCGCCCAAGAGCGCCGATTCGGATGAAAAAGCCTATCCGACACCCCAACCTTCAGGCTGAGGCATGATGAAAAGAGAGAGGAGCGGGTCGTTTGACCTGCCCCCCTCTCTTCATACGCGTGAGGAGTGGATGACTATGTCACCCTCATTTGCCGTCAGGCTGGACAGACAGCGGGAACGCTGGCTGCTCCCCCACAGGACGCAACTCGGGCTGGCTTGCCGGCAACGACGGATTGCCCCTGCGAAGCGCCCTAGGGAAAGCGTCCGCATTCTGCCGGAGGTAGTCCTCAGCCCAGGTCTTGGCCTGGTCCATCAGCTCCCTTGTCCTGGAGAAGTCTTTCCGGTTGTACGATCTGATCTCCATCGGTGGGACCAGCCGCAGCATCGGAACGCCGGCCACGTCCTGGAACCGCTGCACGCCCAGGCTCCTGAGGCGCACCTGGGCGACCCATAGCGCCTTGGCAATGGGCCCCAGAAACCCGTATGCATTAGTAGGAGGAGCATGGGGGCATTCGATGGCGACGATGTGAGTGGCCCCTAGCTCCCATGCAACATCAAAGGGACAGTAGTCGAGGATGCCCCCGTCCACATACATGCGGCCGCCGATGGTAACCGGCGGCAAGACGCCCGGTATGGCCGTGGAGGCAAGGAGAGCCGGAATCAGACCGCCTTCATGGATAACTTCGAGCTCAGCAGTATTAAGGTCAACCGCCGTCACGAAAAGAGGGACCGCCAACTGTTCAAAACGCGTATCACCGACGTTTTGGGCCATCAAGGCCCGTAGCCCCTGGTCCGGGTACAAATAGTCCCTGCCGCTCACCATGCGGAACAACACGCGAAGACGGCCTCCCCGGAAGATGGTGTCGCCAGTGAGGGAGCGCCAGAGCTCGCTGAGGCCGCGCAATCCTTCTCTATCGGGTCGCCGGGCCAGCCAGGCGCCGTTCAACGCCCCAACGCTGGTCCCAACAATCAAGTCTGGATAGATCCCGTACTCCAGCAGCGCCTCCAGCACCCCAACTTGAAGGCACCCCATGGGGCCGCCGCCGGAGAGCACAAAAGCTACTCTGGGGTTAGACCCAGCCCCGTCTTTGAGCGCTCCCCACACGTGCTGCATGCCATCCTCCCTTCCAGCCCAAAGACATCACGTTCCAGGGCCATCCACAAACTGCGTCGCGCACAGCAACTATCTCAAAACGGTCCTTTACCTTCAGCCTTTCGGCTGGGACGTCATGCCGCCCCCTGAAGGGGCAGCGCTGAAAGCTTGAGATAGACTCTTCGTATCCCCAGGCGTTCGCACCTTTTCACATGCAACGCTACACGATAAGACACGATGCACTTTTTGCAGTCCAGGCGATGGTTCTCAGCGGTCCCGCTCGACACAGCGAATGGGGCGCATTCTAGAAAAGCCGGGATACATTAAGTATAACGCCCGCTCGACGATTTCGTTACAGCCCGCCACCGCTGGCCCGGCTACTGCAAACTACGCACCCACGGGCTGTGAGAGCAGCCCAGCAAGAGAACGTCCTGGCTTCAACGGGACTACGCGGCGCTCTCGTTCAGGCGCGCCCCGGGCATGTGGCCAGGAACGGGCAGCAGATCCCGGCTGCTGAAATCCGCTGCCGCCTTTGCGGCGGCAGCCGCCTGGCGTGCAAGCAACCCAGCGCGTACCGCTTCGGTTGCCATCTCACGGCTGCACTGTACGCAGTGCCACGGTTCCCCGGTCTGCTCCCTGTAGAGGTCCCCTTTGCAACGTGGGCAAGACTTGAACCAGAACATCGCAACACCTCGTCTCTCTTCACTATCCACCCATCTTATGATCGCCAACTTGCTTCCCCGTAGCAACACGTTCACGATGGATGTCGTCTCTTAGTGTAGGGCACGGCAGCCAAGGGAACAGCCGCTACGGTCTAGACACGAACTCCAGGTATGTTCTCCAGAGGTCTTGGGCGGAATCGTCCTCCGTACCGCCGTCGCCACGCATCACTCCGCATGTCCCGCGTTCCAGCCCTCGCTCTGGTTAACGCCGCCGCCTAGCAGAAACGTTTCACGTCTCAGACCGGCGCCCACCAATTCACGACCTCCCAGGATAGAGCAGAGGCCCTGGCCACCCTTTTCGTGATGGCAGGGCCTCTGCTCTGCGCCTCGCAGATCGAATGTAGTGCGGATCCAGCTAGCCGAGTGACCCCGACAGGGTGACGCCTCCACCAGAAGCGGTTACGCCGTCTCCAGCCTGGCAAGAAACAACGGCCTCGCCGTCCCGGGCGTCCAGGTTGAGATCGCCGCCGATGATGCCCGGCGCCACTTCCACCAGGGTGATGGTGCCGATGCTGCTGCCGCAGGCGGACACACTCATCTGGTCGCCGACAATGAGGCCTGCCAGTTGCAGGTCCGCTACTTCCACGGATATCCGTGCGGCGCCGCCATCCAGGAGCCGCCATTTGGCATTGCCTTCGGCCCCATTGCCGGAGAGGTCTCCCTCCAGCCTTTCCACGTCCCCGGCCAGGGCGGTGCTCACCAGCGCCAGGGATAACGCCAGCACCCCAAACGTGATTGCCAGATATTTCCTCATGTTGCGCCTCCTCCTCACTATCCTCTTCTTCTTCACAAACAGCATGGGAAAGAACTCCGGGCGCCCGCTCACTCAGATATGCATGCCTACCACCTCCTCCCCCCACCATAGTGAGCACAGCGTATCAGGCGTAAATCGGTGCCAACAAGCAACATGGGTCTGGAACACCTTCTGCTCTAGAACACCGCATTCCACGCTCCAGATGGCCGCCGTTTGCCGCCCACATCTCCAGGACAAACGGAGGCCCCGGCCACCTATTGCGCGATGGCCAGGGCCTCTGAGCAGCCTCTTGTGAATGCTACCGTACGGACTGGTCGAATGACCCTGACAGGGTAACTGCCGTGCCTGAAACGGTCACCACGTCGCCGGCATGGCAGGTTACGACCATATCGCCGAGACGCGCGTCCAGGTTCAAGTCACCGCCAATCATGCCCGGCAGCACCTCGACCAGGGTGATGGTCCCGATGCTCGCCCCGCAAGCGGACACACTCATCTGGTCGCCGGCCATGAGGCCTGCCAGTTGCAGGTCCGCCACTTCTACGGATATCCGTGCGGCGCCGTCATCCAGGAGCCGCCATGTGCCTTTGCCTTCCGCTCCACCTCCGGAAAGCCCGGCTTCAAGCCTGATTCCGTCCCCGGCCAAAGCGGTGCTCACCAGCGCAAACGATAGGGCCAAAACCCCAGCAACAATCGCTAGATACCTTTTCTTCATGGAACTCCTCCTCAACATCATCATCGCCACAAAGACTACAGTACAGAAGAATCGCGGTCCTCTTTCTCTCACCTATGCATGCGCCACTACCTCCTCACATCACCATCTATTGAGCGAAGGGTATCAGTGCAACACGATGCCAACAAGTCATTTGGGTCTAGAACTCCCTCTGTTCTGGAAAACCGTATTCCACGCTCCAGATGGCGCCTCTTGTGGGACGAGAAGGACTACCTCCAGCGGGACATGAGGCCGCGTTCACATCAGCCTCTTGTCTTATCAAGAACGGGTCAGGCTGCTCATGACCCCAACACGGCTTCCTCTGTACCCTTCAGTAGTCACGGGTGAGCAATCCTCGGCCGGCCCCAGCAGAGTCGGGCTTCCCACCCACCCCAGAGGCGCCAACGAGTCCACTTACTGACGTTCCGATCAGCAGTGAGTAGCCAGAAGCGGAAGCATCGTCGTAAGACAACGCACAAGCAAGGAAGTAGCGCGCTAGTAGCTAGCACTGGTCAGAGAAGGGGCGCGATGACGAGAACGATGACGCGAACAATGAGACAGACTCGCCAGTCGCTATCAGTGGGAGTCCTGGTTGAGCGCCGGTACTTGGAACAGGCCCAACCAAGGGGTCTCCAGGAGGCGCTGGAACTGCGAGGCCATCGTGTGGTTGTCATTGACCCGGAAAACGCCCTGCACGTCGTCGGTGACGATGGATGGCTCGAAGGTCTGGACGTCATCGTTGTCCGCGGACGGAGCCCTGGCCTTCTTGGCCTTTTGGCCTATGCCGAAGCAAAAGGCGTGCTGACGGTCAACAGCCGGAGGGCCATCGAGCAGGTACACAACAAGATCATCATGGCCGCCCTGCTGGCCATGGGCAGGATACCCATTCCACGCACCTTTGTTGGCCCTGTGGATTCTCTAAGAAGCCAGGTTGCCCAAGAGGAATACCCCTTGATCCTAAAGCCCATATTCGGGGACAACGGCAGGGGCCTGCGAGTGGTCTACACACCTGATGACCTGACGAGTTGCGGCTGGCAGGAGCCAGTGGCGCTGGCCCAACGCTATCTGCCGGCAAATGGATACGATCTGAAGCTCTACGGAATTGCCGGCGAGGTGTGGGCGGTGCGGAAGCCCGCCCCGGTGATAGACGTTGGGGAACCTCAGGGACCAGCCCTGGGACCAGAAAAACGCAAGGCCCGGCTCATGCCGGTCACCCCAGCCCTCAAGGAACTCGCCCTGCGCTGCGCCGGCCTCTTCGGCCTGGAGTTGTACGGGGTTGACTGTATCAGAACGGCGGTCGGCCCTCTGGTCATCGAGGTGAACGACTTCCCCAACTACTCAAGCATCCCAGAAGCGAGTTGGAAGCTGGCCGACTACGTGGTCTCGCGCGTCCAGGCCCAACGGGAACAGACCGCTAGTCCAACTATGGCAGCGCAAGTGTAAGAGAGGTGGAGGATGAAGATTGGTGTGTTCATGGCGAAGTACTCTCCTGACGATACGGTCTCGGAGATGCCCGAGGTAGTGCACTTGCTGGAGGAGTGGGGCGCTGCGGTGGACGTTATCCACCCGGAATCGTGCGTGTTCAATCTCGCCAACCTGCGTCCAGAGCACGATCTGTACATCCTCAAGGCGAAGACCGCTACGACCTTGAGCATCGCGGGCGCGCTCCATGCCGCCGGCGCAGCGATCATCAATCCGTATCCGGCCTCAGCCATCCTGCGCAACAAGATTGTTGCGAACTGGGTCTTGCGCTCCGCCGGAGTGCCTTTGCCGGAGGCGTTTGTGGCCGCACAGCCAGGCCAGCTTGCGCCCTTCCTCAATGACGGCAGTCTCATCATGAAGCCGTATCAGGGGTCACAGGGCCGGGGCATACGCGTCGTCTCGGATGCTGCCGCTCTGGCCTTAATCCCTGCGGGAGAAGAGCCTACCTTTGCGGAACGATACCACAGTCCCCTGGGACCTGACCTGAAGATCTATTGCATCGGCGGGCAGTTCTTCGGCGTGCGCAGAGTATGGCCGGCCAGTACCTATGAAGAGAAAGTAGGCCAGCCCTTTGCCTTAACCCCGGAGCTGCGCGACATCGCATGGCGCTGCGGCGAGGCCTTCGGCATAGACCTCTTCGGCGTGGACGTCATAGAGACCAAGGAAGGTCCGTACGTTGTGGATATGTCAAGCCTTCCAGGTTTCAAGGGCGTGCCCAACGCAGCTCTGCGACTGGCAGACTATTTTTATGCAGCCGCCCGCAAGGTCATGCACGGCGAACCCGTGGCCGCCGGCCACGCGGTTGCAACCAACGGGAGGTAGCGTCATGAAAGCAGTGGTGTTTGGTCCCGGCCGCATCGGGTGTGGGTTTGCCGGACAGGCGCTGAGGGCTTCCGGGCATGAGGTCACTTTCATTGCACCCAACCCCATCATGGTGGAGCACCTGAACCGTGTCCAGCGGTATCGCGTGTGTCTCGTGCAAGGTCGCATGAGGCAGGAAGCAATGGTCGAAGGCTTCCGCGCTGTGCTTGCCGACGACGCGGACCGCGTGGCCGGAGAGATCAGCGAAGCCGACCTGATCTGCACGGCAGTGGGGGGGTCCTGCCTGCAAGAGATCGCGCCGCTCATTGCTTCGGGCCTGCTGCGGCGGCATTCGCCCGTCAATGTGATTGCCTACGAGAACCTCGCCGATGCGGGCGCGACCCTTCGCGATCTGGTCGCTTCGCATCTGCCGCCTGGGTTTCCTTTGTCGCGGCACGGCTTCTCAGGGGCGGTGGTGAGCCGTGCGGTATCGCACCGGCTGGGTGATCCATCGCAGGACCAGCCGCTGACATTCCTGGGGGACACTCCTTCCGCCTTCGTGGTGGACGGCCAGGCGCTGCGAGAGGTCCATTGCCCTGACCCCTGCAGCGAGCGGAACGGCCATGATCCTGTGTTCCTGAAGCAGGTGTCGGACCAGATATGGAGACAATACGAGGGCAATCTTCCTCATGACCACATCCGGCGCCTCGCTTCCGAGGTGGCAGCAGAGTTCCGTGACGCCAAAATTACCACGTTCATCCCAGCCCTGGTGCTTAAGGAAGCCCACGAGCGCATACGATTCAAGAGGCCGCTGCGCCTCATGCCCGCCATTGAAGGGATGATTATCAGCCACGACTATCCAGCATGGATCGCCCGCAAGCTGTACATCTATAACGCGGGCCACGCGGCCTGCGCCTATCTGGGATACCTCAAAGGGTACCGGTACATCCACGCAGCCATCCGTGACCCGGAAATCCGCGCGGTTGTGGTTGGGGCAATGACCGAAGGGCAGCAGGGCGTGGCAGCCTCCTTCGGCGTCCAGTACGGGGGCGACCGAAGAGACCTAGAGGACGTCCTCCTTCGCTTCGAAAACGCAGCGCTGGGTGACCCCATCTCCCGTGTAGGGCGGGAACCCTTGCGCAAGCTCCGTCCGGATGACCGTCTTGTGGGCGCGGCCCACCTCGCAGAGCGGGCGGGCATCGTCCCCAAGAATCTGGCGCTGGCAATCGCTTCGGCGCTGTGTTTCTTCGACCCATCCGACTCATCGGCCCAGTCGCTCCAACATGAGCTTGCGACGAACGGCCCGAACGCCGTGCTCCGGCAGACCTGCCGCCTGGAACCCAAAGAGGGCTTGGGGTATCACGTCCTCTCCGAATACAGGCGGCTGACGCGGGAGTGGCTCAAGGTAGACCCGCTTCTCACACTGGGCGTGCCGGTGAAGACAAGGACGGCGACGCGAGTGTCGGCGTTCATTGCCAGCGCAGGGGCTCCGTAGCGGGGCGGCTCAAGCAGGCAGAGGGAAGTGAAATGAAGACGCGCATCTACTTCATGCTGGTGCGGCGGGTGCCGCCGGAGCCTTCAGCCGTGCTCATGGAGGTCTTTAGCATCCTGGGGCGCAGCGGGTACGAAGTGGAGGCCGGCATAGCCGAAGAGGCTGTGCTCCGGCCGGACCATCTCACCCCAGCCCACGACCTGTACGTGCTGAAATCCCATACGGAGCTCTCCCTCAGCCTCGCCGGGATACTCCACAGCCAGGAGGCCCGCCTCCTGAACCCGTACCCTTCGTGCCTCGTCACGCAAAACAAGATCGTTACGTCGTGGCGCCTTCGCCAGGAGGGAGTGCCTACGCCATCCACGTGGGTCACAGGCGATTTCGCCCTGCTCCGGTCTACGCTCGTCCGGGAAACGCCGCTGATCATCAAGCCGTACCTCGGACACAGGGGCGAGGGCATAACAATCGTGCGCCAGCCGCACGAGCTTGCATCGCTCCCGCCGCCGGAGAGGCCTGTGGTTGTCCAGGAGTTCGTGCCTGGAAGTGGCGAAGACCTGAAGGTCTATGTAGCCGGCGACCAGGTCTACGCCGTGCGAAAGCCTTTCTCTGCCACCAGCTTTACCCAGCCGGGACAACCCTGCCGGGTTGACCCTGAGGTCCGCGACATTGCGCTGCGGTGCGGGAGGGCTCTGGGGTTGGGCCTGTACGGCCTGGACATCATAGAAAGCCCTGCGGGGCCTGTAGTGGTTGACGTCAACTTCTTCCCGGGCTACAAGGGAATCCCCAACATCGCGCCGGTCATTGCGGACTACATAGAATCGTATGCCAGGGGTCACTGCAGCCTGTACCCGCCCAGCCCTGCGGTGCAGTCGGCGCGGACCGGCGGACCAGCCTTTCCAGACTATGCCTTCAGGCCCCGCGCCGGCGGGACGCGCGCCGGCGCGGCTGTGACGTGAGGCGCGTACGCCCAGACCTCCTGGGCGGAGAGGAGCCGTTTGCCCTTTGGGAAGCGAGGGGGGACTGCCTGAAGGGCTAGGGGCAAACGGCTCCCGCGCCTCAGTAGCGCGCAGGAGGCGGAGAACATGAGCAAGAGATCGCGCGAGCAGGTCATGGCGGATATTCTCCGTAGTGACGGCCCTCTAACCCACATCATGCGCCAGTGCCATCTGGAGCACGCCCGCGCCCGGCGGTACGTGGACTTCTTAAGCCAGGCTGGACTGCTGGCGTGCTCTCATGGGCAAGGGCAGCGCAAGACCTGGTATCACGCTTCCCCAAAGGGGCAAGAAGCGCTCAGCCTCCTCAACGAGATCCTGGAGTTTCTCAGGGAAGACAATCCAGGACCGGACTGCTTGCTCCCCCGGCCACTCCAGGCCGAACCACCCGCCGGCTGATGCCATCCCAACGGCAAAGCACCGCAGGTCTTACCTCACGCGATCACCCTTCTTCGCTATCCCCAATCCTAAGAGCCTGTGAGCAAATGGCCGTGCCGCGAGGGTCGCGAGCCGTGTTGTCATTCTGCCGAAGCCCTGAGCGCAGCGAACGGCGCGGTGGTCAAACGACCTTTGCTCCCAGTTGCGTTCCGCCTCGCCAAGCATCCCCAACGACGCATGGCCCAACCGCCGGGCCGCGGCAGCCCCCAGTCGCTGGCTGAACCAACACTTCACAGGCTCTGAGTTCGTAGGGACGGCCGGCATCGGGAGTCGGGCCGGTCTCCTGGCAACGGCGTATTGCGTGGCGCGCCCGGTCCGTAGGGGTGGGTTGAAACCCGCCCCTACCTTCGTTCATGCCGGCTTTCGTCGCGCCATGCGCATCAGCAGGGCTAGTGGGACAGACTCCGGCAGCGCCTCCACGTACCGAAAGACCCTCCGGCTCCTCTGCGTGACCTAGAACTGTAGTCTAGTAACTTGTAACAGAACACCCCGATTATTAGTTATATTGTATGTCAAGCGTGCCATTAAGCATGGAAAGGCCCCGCCCAAGCCCAGAGATTGCGGGATGGCTCCTTGAGAAACTGTCTGATCGGCGATTTGCAGTGCCCGGTCTGGAGACGGCGTCAGGAGGTGGCGCAGGCGAAGTAGACAAAAATAGGTCCCGCTTCTGTAGGAAAACCACCCCGGGCGATACGCGATGTCCGGCGGTGCGCTCTTCTTTCTAAGCTCTGACTTGGAGCTAGGCTTCCTGCCCGCAGAGGCCGGCCTTCCAGGCAGAGTCTTATTCAATAAGCTTGCCCAGACGCCCAAAACGCCTATTCAGACGGTTAGCTTGGCAGGGGGGGGTGGGGAATGACGCAAGAAACTGGAGTGGGAGGGAAGACGCCTGGGACAGGGGCGAAGTTGCTTGGGTCACTACTGTCGCATGAAAAAGACATGGACCAGCTAGGGGGATTGCTGGAGGGAGTACCCGAGGCTGCGTACTACTTGGACCACCAGTGGCAGCTCCGCTACGCCAACCGTATAGGCAAGGA
>JACQUI010000081.1 GCA_016210395.1 Chloroflexota bacterium
ACCCTGTCCGGGCGGCGGGCAGCGTACACCGTGGCGACAGCCCCGCCCAGGCAATGGCCCATAAGGAGGAAGGGTGGCAGGTGAAGCTGCTCCACCCACTGCTCCAGGTCGGCGGCATATGTGCTGGCGGAGTAGTCGCCTGGGCGGGACCAGTCGCTGTCGCCGTGGCCGCGCAGGTCCAGGGCCAGGACGCGGTAGGCGTCGGCGAACCGGCGGGCTACGGCGTCCCAAGTGTGGGCGTGGCCGCGCTGGCCGTGGAGGAGGAGCAGGGGCGTTGCGCCCCCGTTGCCCCAGTCCAGGCAGTGCAGCCGTAGGCCGTTGACGATGGCGTATCTATCCATCGCGATTGGGCGTAGACATGGCGAGTCCTTCCTATGGGGGAATGCGTCTGTCGCGTAGGGGCGACCCGGCGGGTCGCCCCTACGGCTGTGTGCGATGCCTACTTCACAGCAGCGTTTTGACCTCGTGGACGGGGCCGCAGGCGACGCCCATGGCCTCGTGGTGCTTGCGCACGGCCTCGGCGTTGGGGGCGTCCAGCAGGCAGTAGCCGTCGCCCGCGTCGTTGTGGTAGTACTCCACCTGGCGCACCCCGAAGGTGTCGCGTTTCCTGGCGCGGGTGTCCTTGGCCACTTGGTCCAGCATCTCCTTGGGAACATTCAGGTTGGCGTGGTAGTCCATGAAGAGTGGCATGGGGTTCTCCTTCCGTCTGCGATTGTTTGCGTAGGGGCGACTCGGCGAGTCGCCCCTACGCGGGCCGATCTCACCCCTATGGTCCCCTCTCCTAAAGAGAGAGGGGACATGGCGCAGAGCTTCCCCCTTCCCGTCGCGGGAAGGGGGACAGAGGGGGTTAGGTCACGCCCTCACCTCGTACAGGATGTTGAAGGGGTTCTCCAGAGGCAGACGGCGCACGCTGCCGAAGCCGGCCTCCTTGCACAGCTCGTCCACCTTGGAGGGTGGGAGACCCATAGTGCCCAGGCCCTCCCCGTGCTCGGCCAGCGAGGTGGTCATGCAGTAGAACAGGCTAACGCCGTAGAACATGGCGCCCAAAGGCCCGGCGTTCTCCTCCAGCTTGTCCGAGCAGTTGATGTCCAGGAGCAGGTAGCTGCCGTCTCGTTTCAACCCCTGACGGATGCCCTTCAGGAGCGCCCTGGGTTGCACCGCATCGTGGACCACGTCGAAGGTGGTGATGAGGTCGTACTGCGCGGGCAGGCCCGTGGCCACGTCGTGGGCCTGGAAGCGCACCCGGTCGGCCACCCCGGCCTCCTTTGCCTTGGCCGTTGCCGTGGCGACGGCAGGCGCGAATGCGTCGTAGCCCACGAACCTGGAGTTGGGGAAAGCCTGGGCCAGCTTTACCAGGGCCTTGCCGTTGCCGCAGCCCACGTCGGCGACGACCGCACCTTGTCGGAGCTTGGCCTGGACGTGAGGCACGGCGGGGATCCACTGCTGGAGCAGGAGGTTCTCAAACCAGCCGGCAGTGAACCGCTCCAAACCCAGCCAGAAGTCGCCTGTATAGGCGGCCTGTTGGACGCCTCCCCCCGTTTTGAAGGCTTCGCAGAGCTGCGCAAAGGGCTGGACCTCGGCCATGAACAACTGGTACATACCGCCGACGAACACGGGGCTGCCGTCCTGGGCGAGAGCCATCGCCTGCTCCGGGGGTAGGGTGAAGCGTTTGCTCGCGGGGTCGTAGGTCAGGTAGCCCGCGCAGGCCATGCCGCCCAGCCACTCCCGGGTATACCGCTCGTTGACCTTGGCGCGCGCTGCCAACTCGGCGCTGGTAGAAGGCCCTGCAGCGGCGAGGGCCTTGAAGAGGCCAAGGCGGTCGCCAGCTGCGCACATTGCTATGACACTGGCGCCGGCCAGATCCCCGACGGCTTTCCCCATGAAGGCGTGAAGCTTCTGCTCGTCTATTGCCGGCTGTGTTTGTATTGCCATGGCATCCCTCCTTTGCGCTACGGGGCGCGACGTAGTTTTGCGGCCCGGGGACACTGTAGCGTCGCCGAGGGGTTTGCATATGGCCATAATTGGCTATCTTTGAGGACGAGTTTTCCAGAGGGCGGCGGAGGGCCATTAGCCATTTTGGGCTAATGGCCGCCTCCGGGAGGGCCGGGGTATGGCTAATGGAGGGGTCAGGGATGGCTAATGGGGACGCCATGTCGACATCGAACATGGCTAATGGGGAGGCCAGGCATGGCTAATGAGGCGAGGGGGATGGCT
>JACQUI010000082.1 GCA_016210395.1 Chloroflexota bacterium
CCCAGGGGGCCATCCAGCCCTGGGCGCGCTCCGGCACCTCCACGCCCTGGTACTACAGCCTGCTGGAGTCGCTGTCCCGCTCGGCGGGTTTCTCCACGCGGGAGCCTGTGCGCACGCTGCCCCAGCCTGTCCTGGACGTGCTCCTCTACGGCAACAACGGTCGCACGGTGGAGATGCGCCACACGACACATAGCGGCAAAGAGTATAGCTGGGACACGACCTTCGAGGGCGTCATCCCCAATCTGACGCGGCGCTACAAGGACACCACGTCCGACTACATGCGCGCCGAGATCGAGCGGTACATGGCAAGCCGGCCCTGCCTCTCCTGCACGGGCAAGCGGCTCAAGAAGGAGTCGCTGGCCGTGACCGTGTGCGGCCTGAACATCATGGAGGTCACCGCCAAGGACATCGGCGCGGCGTTCGAGTGGACGCGCGGCGTCGGCGAAGAGGCGGGCGCGCCTCCGCCTGCCGCAGACCCGCTCTCCGAACGGGAGCGCACTATCGCTCGCCAGATATTGAAGGAGATCCAGGCCCGCCTGAAGTTCCTGATGGACATTGGCCTGGACTACATCACGCTGGCCCGCACGGCGTCCACGCTTTCGGGCGGCGAGGCCCAGCGCATCCGGCTTGCCACGCAGATCGGCTCGGGCCTCATGGGCGTGCTCTACGTGTGCGACGAGCCGTCGGTCGGCCTGCACCCCGCCGACGACTCGCGTTTGATTCACACGCTGAAGGGCCTGCGGGACCTGGGCAACACCGTCATCATCGTGGAGCACGACGAGGCTATCATGCGCGCCGCCGACCACATCGTTGACCTGGGACCGGGCGCGGGCGAGCATGGCGGGCGGGTCGTCGCCACTGGAACGCTGGAGGACATCTGCGCGTCGCCGGAGTCCGTCACGGGCGCGTACCTCAGCGGTCGGCGCAAGATCCCGCTGCCGGAGCGACGGCGACAGGGCAACGGGAAGGCCATCGTCATCCGAGGGGCCAGGGAGAACAACCTGAAGGACGTGGACGTGCGCATCCCGCTGGGCATGCTGGTGTGCGTGACCGGCGTCTCCGGCTCCGGCAAGTCCACGCTCATCAGCGACGTGCTGTACAAGAAGCTGGCGCAAGTCTTCTACAAAGCCAAGGAGCGCCCCGGCGAACACGACGCGGTGGAGGGCCTGGAGCACATAGACAAGGTGGTCAACATAGACCAGTCGCCCATCGGGCGGACGCCGCGCAGCAATCCGGCGACGTACGTGGGCGTGTTCACGCCTATCCGCGAGCTGTTCGCCACGGTGCCGGAAGCGCGAGTGCGCGGCTATGGCCCGGGCCGCTTCTCCTTCAACGTGAAAGGGGGGCGGTGCGAGGCCTGCGCGGGCGACGGCTACGTGCAGATCGAGATGCAGTTCCTGCCGGATGTGACCGTGGCTTGCGAGGTGTGCCACGGGGCGCGCTACAACCGGGAGGCGCTGGAGATCCTGTTCAAGGGCAAGACCATCTCCGACGTGCTGAACATGACGGTGGAGGAGGCGCTGGAGTTCTTTGCGAATATCCCCAAGGTGCGGAGTAAGCTGGAGACCATGCGGGACGTGGGCCTGGGGTACATTCGCCTGGGCCAGCCGGCCACGACCCTCTCCGGCGGCGAGGCGCAGCGGGTCAAGCTCTCCACGGAGCTGTCCCGGCGGGCCACGGGCCGCACGCTCTACATGCTGGACGAGCCGACCACCGGGCTGTCGTTTGCGGATGCGCACGCGCTCCTTGGCGTCTTGCAGCGGCTGGCCGAGTCCGGCAACACCGTGTTGCTCATCGAGCACCACCTGGACCTCATCAAGAACGCCGACTGGATCATAGACATGGGGCCGGGCGCAGGCGAGAAGGGCGGGCGCATCATTGCGGAGGGCACGCCGGAGGAGATCGCCGCCGCGCCGCACTCGCTGACGGGTGGGTATCTGACGCCACTGCTGGGGGAAGGGGAAGTGGAGGAGGCGAAGCAGCCAAACCGCCCTATTCGCAGCGGAAAGGCTTCTCGTGTTGCCGCACGCCGATCAAACAATAGTCGAGCCTGAGAAGATTCTGGACTACCTGCTGTCGCCTGATCATCCGAAGGGCAGACCGAAGGCTGCATTCTTTGAAAGCTTTGGTTTTGGGAGAGCTAATTGGGAAGTGTTGAAGTCAGCATTGGTGAAACATGCAACGACCCATGAAGTGGCCCGCACAGTGCAGTCGCCTTACGGTTTGCGGTACATTATAGAAGGGGGCATAGAAACACCTGATGGCCGGAATCCCAAGATAAGGACGATCTGGCTAGCCAGCAATGAGCAGCCTCTGCCAAGGTTGATCACTGCATACCCCCTCTAGGAGACACCATGTTTAGGGAACACGAACTGATCATCCTGACTGAGGATATCGCAGAAGAAGGCCTAGAGGCAGGGGATGTAGGCACTATTATCCACATCCATCGGAAAGGCGCAGCCTTTGAAGTGGAGTTCCAGGCCGTAGACGGTCATACAGTAGCCATTGCCACCGTCTTGGCTTCTCAGCTTCGCCCCGTATCTTCTAGAGACGTTTCCCACGCCCGGCCTATGGAGTTGGTGAGCTAGGCCTTCGCTCAAGCCTTCTGTCACGGTAGCCTCCTTGGGCCATCGCGGATGATTTTGCGGCTCGCTTCCCCGCAGTGACGCGCCAAATTGTGCCTCAATCCCTTCGTAGGCGACCTAACCCGGGCACACAGCGTAGAGTATAATGCCGTCGGCGTAGCCTCAGTACTGGGAACCCGCAGCCGGCATCGAAGGAGGTCTCTATGAACGCAGCCGACATCGTCGTCGCAGCCATTGGCGTTGCCAGCGTGGTCTTGCTTGTGATTGTGCTTGTCTTGCTCCAGAAGGTCTACAAGGTGGTCAAGCGGGAGGAGCAGGCGCAGCAGAAGGCGGAATCCAAGTAGCTACTTGTCTTGGGGCATGGAGATGCCAGGAATGAAGAGAGGCCGGACTGCTCCGGCCTCTCTTCATTCCTGCGGCTAAGCCCTGGCGGGCAGCGGCGCGTCCTCTGCATGAGCCGGGTCTGCCTTGGGCGGCGTAGGCTGTTTCGTCAAGAGGATCAGGACCGCGCCCATGACGTAGGTGACGACGAAGACCATGAAGGCGAACAAATAGCTGCCGCCTTCCCCGTCAGTTGCAGTCATGTCGTACACCAACGCTGCGAAGAGCGGTCCGCCCACGCTTGAGAAGAGTTGGAAGGGCATGGTGAACCCCCGGATGGCGCCGAGGAAATGCCGGCCGAAGTAGTCTGCCCAGATCAGGGAGCTGACCACAGCCCACGCTCCTCGTGTGGACCCGTACACGACGCCGAAGAGGATGGCCTCGAAGGGCGTGGAAGCCTTGATAAGGATCACAACGCCAACGGCGCTGCCCAGCATGGAGGCGGCGGTGAGGTAGCGGATGTGGACGCGCTCGGCCAGGAAGCCCCACACGAGCTTGGAGGGCAGGGCGAAGATGGCGTAGGTGGTCAGGCTCATGGCGGCCCACGTATCGGAGAGGCCCTTGTCCGTCAGGTAGGGGATCTGGTGCAGGACGACCCCGCTGACCGCCAGGGACGCCAGGTTGGTGGCGATGATGATCATCCACAGGGTAGACGTGCGGAATGCCGCCTTGGGCGTCCAGCTATGCTCGTCGGCGGCAGATTTCCCGTGAGCCCCCTGCGGCTTGCCGGTCGCCTCGCCTTCGGGCGGGTCGCCGTCCGGGCGCAGGCCCATGTCCTCGGGGGCGCGGCGCATCCAGATGAACGACGTGGGGGCGACGATGAGCCAGGGCAGCAGGCCCATGACCATCCAGGTGTTGCGCCAGCCGATGGCGGAGAGGAGCACCAGCACTATTGGCGTCATGACCATTTCGCCGGCGTTGATGCCCGAAGCCGCAATGCCCGTGGCCCGGCCCCGCTTGCGGACGAACCACTTTGCCAGGGTGGTGTTGGTGACGATGTTGCTGAGGCCCGCGTTGCCGATGGCGCCAATGACGGCGAAGTAGAGGATGAACTGCCAGAGGGAGTTGACCTGGGACATGAGCATAGTGCCGATGCCGGCAATGATTGCGCCGAAGGTCATCAGGTACCGGGGGCCGAAGCGGTCCATGAGAGGGCCGATGATAGGCCCGATGAGGTGCGAGATGATGTTGCGGGCAACGAGGGGCATGGTGGTCATGGACCGGCTCCAGCCCAGCTCGCTGCTCATGGGCTTGAAGAACTGGCCGAACATCGGCACGCCGATGCCCGCGCCCATCCAGTGAGCGAAGAACGTCCCTGCCACGATGTACCAGCCGTAGAAGAGCCTGGGCTTCTTCTTGGCGCCGTCAACGGCTGTGGACTCGGCTACCGGGGTACTGGCTTGGTCCATGTGTTGTCCTTATCGGCTGGCGCGGCGGCCTATCGTTTGGTCTGGGCGCGGTAGAGCTGCTTGGTCAGGGAGAGGTGGCCCAGGTGCTGCCCCAGGTGCTCGATGGTATGCAGCGCGGCCCAGCGATAGCTGACAGGCTCGCGGCCCTGGCTGGGCTGCTGCAGCTTGTTCATGTCGTCGTTGCTGAGCTTTCGCAGGATGCGGCGCGTCGTCTCCCCCGTCCGGTCAAGCAATGCCTCCAGGTCCTCCACAGACGTGGCCTTCACGGCGAACTCGGCGTCCCTGCTGCGCTGTAGCTCCATGCCTCCAACGAACTGGTGGAGCCATTGCGCCTCGGTGCCGGCCATGTGGGTGACAATGGCTGCCGGCGTGTTCGTGTCGGGAACTGAAGGCTTCCAGTTCAGGGCGTTGGCGGTCATGCCTCTGATCTCCTTCTTGGCCTCGCCGCGAAGGTAGTCCAGGCGTTCGATACAGGCCTCTGCTTCGGTGGGCATAGCGGCTCCTTGGGGAAAAGGTGGACTGTTTCCCACGTTCAGTTGCTCTGGCGGTTGGAGACTGGGGCCTAGTTTAGCTGTGCGCCTAGTAGATGTAAATGGCTTGTTATGCCGGACGCGCAGGGGGGTTGAGGGGGGATGGAAACGGGTGAAGAGAGGAATCCCCTTTGGCCGGAGCCATTGTGAGGCTGGACGGTCAGGTTGCCCTGAGCCGCTCGCGGGCCATCTCAGCGCGTTCCACGAATGCCTGGAAGACGCGGCGGAACATGCTGGGCACCTCGGCCTCGCGCTCCGGGTGGCATTGTACGCCGATGACCCAGTCGTGGGCGGGGCTTTCCAGCGCCTCGATGACGCCGTCGCCCAACCCATAGGCCGCGGCAAGAAGGGTAGGGGCCTTCTGCGCCTCCCGCAAGCCCTGGTGGTGGCGGCTGTTCAGGCGCATGAAGCCGCCGCTACCCATGATCGCCGCCAGCTTGGATCCGATGGACAGAAAGACCATGTGGTGCGCCGAGTCTGCGTCTGGGCCTGCGCCATTCTCTGCCGTATGGCCGGGGATATCCTGGATGAGCCTGCCGCCGAAGGCCACATTCAGGAGCTGCATGCCCCTGCAAATGCCGTACACAGGAAGGTCACGCTCCAGCGCGTGGCGGAGGAGGGCAAACTCCATGGCGTCGCGGGCGGGGTCTAGGCGCAGGCCGGCGGCAGGGTCGGGGGTCGCGCCATAGCGCGCCGGGTCCACGTCACGTCCGCCGGAGAGGAGCAACGCGGTTGCCCCCAGCAGCGGGTCTTCGGAAGAAAGCGCTTCGCCTGGTAGGAAGAGGCGGACCTGGGCTTCGCGCTTTTCCAGCGCGCGCAGGTATGGCTGGGCATCGGCTTCGCTGGCGGCCGTGACGGCGATGAGCGGTTGAGGCAACGGCGGCGCTCCCTACTGCCCCAGCCGCTGCAGAATGCCCGGCTTCTTCCAGACGCCATAGTCTGACATAAGCTGCAAGTACTGGATAATGTTTTCCCGGCTGATCATGCCAACGATCGAGCCGTTGGACATGACCAGGAGCTGGTTCAGGCGGCGCTCCGCCAGGCTTCGCAGGGCCTCGGCCACAGTGGAGTCCGGCGTAACGGAGTACAGGGGTGACGTGGTCATAATCTGTGAGACGCGCGTGAAGGGCCAGCGGTCGGGCGGGACCTCCTTGGCGTCGGTGATGGTGACGATGCCGACTAGCTGACCGACTTCCTCCACGGGCAACGCCCGCTTGCCGTGGTGGAGGAAGAACTCGCGCACCAGGACATCCACACCCATGCTGGGCGATGTGGTCTCCGGGTGGTGGTCCATGACCTCTGCGACGCGAACCCCGCGCAGGGCTTCCTGCACAGACGTCTCCTGGCGGCTGCTTTCCGCCGCGCCGTTAAGGAACCAGCCGATGAAGGCGATCCACAGCCCGCCGAGGACATCGCCTGTCAGCACCTGGAAGACGCCCCACGCGATGAACGCGAACGCCACTGCCTGGCCTATGGTAGACGCGACGCGCGTGGCCTTGTACAGATTGTGAGTCGCGCCCCAGATAGCGGCCCTAAGCACGCGGCCACCGTCCAGGGGAAAGCCCGGGAGCAGGTTGAACAGACCGAGCATCCCGTTCACCAAGGCAAGGTACGCCAGGACGGCGGTGACGGGCGAGTTATTGCCTGACGACGCCAGGTATGCTGCCCCAAAGAGGACGGCCAGGACGAGGCTTGACAGAGGGCCGACGACTGCTACCACAAACTCCTCGCCGGCGGAGCGGGACTCGGCGCTCAGGGAGCTGATGCCGCCGAACAAGAAAAGCGTGATGCCTTCCACCGGCAGGCCACGGCTCCGGGCCACCAGGGAGTGGGCCATCTCGTGCACCAGGACGGAGACAAACAGGAGAAGGGCGGCGACGACGCTGGTGAGCCAGTATGCGACCCGGCTCCATCCGGGGAAGGCGTCGGGGAAGAACCCCTCCGCCAGCGTCCACGTGATGAGGGCAACCGCCAGCAGTAATGTATAGTGGACACCGATCTGGAGGCCGGCGATCTTGCCCAGGCGTATGGTTGGCTTCAAGCTCTCCTCCCGGGAAGCTCAGTGGATGGTCACGAACGAAGTTTTTTGTACTGCGGTGTGGCGGAAGCCGCTGTCATTCTGAGCGAGGTGGTCAATCAACAGTTGCCATCTCCAGCGATTGCCTCGCGAAGAATCTAGGGCCTGTGCTAATGAAGACTAACCGCCTATGCAGAAAAGGAGCGCTGCAACGGCCTTCGCCTTGGATTCTTCGCCTGACTACCGTCATGGCTCAGAATGACAATGCGGACCAACGCGTCCGCTGTCACGCGTGGTTCCCCCTTCACTGGCTC
>JACQUI010000090.1 GCA_016210395.1 Chloroflexota bacterium
ACCCTCTCCCGCTCAGGTAGCGCGCCAACTCATCCCTGGCGAACTGCGGCATATCGCGCACGCCCTCCTCGCCAACCAGCCTGACGCCGCGTTCCTTTGGCGTCACCCGCCCAATCACCGCCGACGTCACGTCCATCCGCGCCAGCGCATCCACCATCCGCGCCGATTCCCCCACCGGCAGCGTCAGCAGCAGCGCGCCCGATGCCAGCAGCCCCAGTGGGTCCAGCCCCAGCGCCCGGCACACCGCCTGCGTCTCCGGCAGCACAGGGATGGCCCCCGCATCCACCTCCAGCCCCACACCGGCGGCAAGCGCCACCTCCCGCAAGCCGGTGGCAAGCCCCCCTTCCGTCGGGTCGTGCATGGAGTGGACATGGAAGCCTTCGCACGCAGCCAACGCCTCCTTCACCACGCTGATGCCCGGCTGGAAGAGCAACCCTTTCGCCCGTTCGATGACCTCGCCGCTCAGCCCGGCCAGGGCAAGCGCATCCGCCGCTTCCCTCGCCAGCACCGACGTCCCCTCGATGGCGATCCCCTTGGTCAGCACCACTGCGTCCCCCACCTGCGCGCCCCCCGTGCGCACCACCCTTTCTTTTTGTGTTTCGCCCAGCATATGCCCTACAACAATGGGCCGCGTGAGCCGGTAAGTGATCTCCGTGTGGCCGCCCACCAGGCTGATATCCAGATCCCGGCATGCTTCCGTAAGCTGTTGGAAGATGTCCTCGGCCAGCCGCTCCGATGCCCCCTCCGGCAGCAGCACCGTGGCCAGGAACCATCTCGGACGCGCCCCCATGCACGCCACGTCATTGGCGTTCACCTGCACCGCGTACCACCCGATGCGGTCGGTGGCAAAAGTGATGGGGTCCGTCTTGGCGACGAGGACGCGGTCCCCCATATCAATGACCGCAGCATCCTCGCCCACGCGCGGGCCAAGCAGCACCCGCGGGTCGGTGATAGGCGCCTGCCCCAGCAGGCGCTCCAGCAGTTCGTGTGGCAACTTGCCTACGTCCATAGCAGGCGGGATGATAGCACAGCGGTACTGCCCGCCGCCACACGAGCGCTCCAATGTATTGACACTGCAACTTGCAGGGTACAGAATGGGCGCAACGTTTTGCGCGCGCGTCTCGGGCCGCCTTTGAGGCAAGTTGCGCATTCGTATCCACCTCATACAGGAATGCCGCGAAGGGAGGCCATATGGACTTCGGATGGTCTAAAGAGCAAGAGGCCCTGCGCCAGGAAGTGCGCACGTTTATTGCGGAAAACGTTACTGAAGAGATCGTGCACGAGATGGGCGAGAGCACCACGTCGCCCACCAACCCCTATCCGGCCCAGCGGGGGCGCGGCCCCAAGGCCAAGGCGCTCTTCAAGAAGATTGACGAGAAGGGCTGGCTGGGCATCGCCTGGCCCAAGGAATTCGGCGGCGCGGCCAAGGACCGCATCACTCAGTATCTCGTGGAGGAGGAGTTCACCCGCGTTGGCATCAGCGTGGGCGGCGGTGGCAGCGGTGCCCCGGCCATCATGGTTGCGGGCACCGAGGAGATGAAGAAGTTCTACATTCCCAAGCTCATCAAGGGCGAGATAAGCCTGGCGCAGGGATTCACCGAGCCTTCCGGCGGCGCAGACCTTGCCTCCCTCCAGTGCCGCGCCGTGGAAGACGGCGACTTCTTCGTCATCAACGGCCAGAAGATCTTCACCTCCGGCGCGCACAACTCCACCCACATCTACCTCATGTGCCGCACGGACCCCGATGCTCCCAAGCATCGCGGCATCTCCATCCTCATCTTCCCCATGGACACCCCGGGCATCACCGTCCGGCCGCTCTGGACCATCCAGAACGACCCGCCGGCGCCTCCGGGCACCACCTATGGCCAGAACCGCACCAACGAGACCTTCTTCGAAGACGTCCGCGTGCCGAAAAGCTCGCTCCTTGGCGAGAAGAACATGGGCTGGTACGTCGGCGCGATGGGCCTGAACCTCGACCGCGTCGGGGCAAGCCGCTATCTGGGTTCCGTCCGCCGCGACGAAGACATTGTCAACTGGGCAAAGGACAATGCCTTTAGCGACTACGACATCAAGGACAACGAAGCCATCCGCGAGAAGGTCGCCGAGCTGTGGACTGAGGCCCAGGTATGCCGCCTCATGACACTGCGCAGCATGTCCATCGTTGAGCATGGCGGCGACTTCACGTACGAAGGCTCCGCCGAAAAGGTGTGGGCCCCGGAACACGTCGTCAGGAGCACCGAGGCCATCGTCCAGATGATGGGGCCGTACGCACAGCTTCTGAGCTCTTCGCCCAACACTGTGGAAGGCGGACTGTACGCCCATAACCTGCTGGGGGCGTTCCAGTCCGGCATCAACCACGGCAGCACCCAGATCATGCGCGACCAGGGCGCCCGGCGCGGCCTGGGCATGCCACGGGGCTAGCCTTCCCTTCAAGGCGTCAAGCGAGGCCCCCTCCTACCGAGGGGGCCTCGCATTTGTGCGTGGCAGCAGCCCTGCGCGAAAACAATGGGC
>JACQUI010000085.1 GCA_016210395.1 Chloroflexota bacterium
ATCCATTCGCGGGCGAAGGACCCGCTCCGGATCTCGGCCAGGAGCGTACGCATCGTCTCGCGGACGTGCCCGTCCACGACGCGCGGGCCGCGGGTGTAGTCGCCGTACTCGGCGGTGTCGCTGACGGAGAAGCGCATGTAGTCCATGCCGCCGACGTACATGAGGTCAACGATGAGCTTCAGCTCGTGCATGACCTCGAAGTAGGCGCTTTCGGGCTGGTAGCCGGCCTCCACCATCGTCTCAAAGGCGGCTTTGATGAGGGAGGTCACGCCGCCGCACAGGACGGTCTGCTCGCCGAAGAGGTCGGTCTCGGTCTCTTCCTTGAAGGTGGTGTCCAGGACGCCTGCGCGCAGGGCGCCGATGCCCTTGGCGTAGGCCAAAGCAAGCTGTTTTGCCTTGCCCGTGGCGTCCTGCTGGACGGCGACGAGGGCGGGGGTCCCCATACCCTGGGTAAAGACCTCGCGCACACGGTGGCCGGGGGCCTTGGGGGCGATCATCCAGACGTCCACGTTGCTGGGCGGGACGATGGTCTTGTAGTGGATGGTGAAGCCGTGGGCGAAGACGAGGCTCTTGCCCGGCGTCAGGTTGCGGGCGCTCTCCTTGCGGTAGACCTCGGCCTGGGTGGTGTCCGGCAGGAGCATGACGATGACGTCGGCTTCTCTGGCCACGTTGGCGGTGGTGTCCACCTTGAAGCCGTCCTTCTCAGCGGTGGCCCAGCTCTTGCTGCCCTGGTAGAGGCCGATGATGACGCTCATGCCGCTGTCGCGCAGGTTCTGGGCATGGGCGTGGCCCTGGCTGCCGTAGCCGATGATGCCGATGACCTTGTCCTTGAGCAGGGAGAGGTCGCCGTCTTTTTCATAGTAGAGGGTTGCCATTGTTACTCCTTAGTCGTTTGATTGATTGCCTGCCGACTGATTGATTTCCGTTTTTCGCCTTTTCCTCAGATTGGAGAAGGCTGCCATCCAATTGGGAAGCCTACGATTGACTATCTCGCCTCCCGTTCCTTCTCCCAGCCCAAGGTGGTCTGCGCCTTTTCAACTGGTAGACCTCGCATGTTCCCCGCCCGCCCAGGGCGCAAGCCTTGCGCCCCTACAGGGACACCCGCGCAGCCCCCGGCAGGGAACGGGGTTCCCTCGCACCCTCCTTGCTGTACGCTGGTGCAGGCAGGCGTTTCACCCTCACCCTACTGCCGTCGGCCTCTCCCCTCAAAGGAGAGGCGGAGCTAGGGAGCCACTTCAATCTGGGCAGCAGGCGTGGGGGAAGGCAGACGTTTCACCCTCACCCTACCCTCTCCCATCAAGGGAGAGGGGAAAAATTGGGAACCCTTGCCCTCTCCCAGAGAGAAGCGGATACCACCTCTGCTCACGTTCCAATGAGCCAGCGATCCGGGCCTACAGGATCGCCTCGTAGTCCTGGTACTGGTTGGGGCGGGCGTGCTTGCGGTTGCCGGTGTCGGCGCCGGCAAGGGTGAGGGCGCCGCGCAGCATGGCTACCCTGCCCGTGCGCATGACCTCCTGCACGCCAAAGGTCTTGAGCAACTCGCTGAGGGAGTTGATCTTGTCCTCGTCGCCGGTGACCTCGATGATCAGCGACTCCGGGGACACGTCAATGATGTTGGCGCGGAAGATGTCCACGATTTGCATGATCTCGCTGCGGGTCTGGGAGGTGGCCCGCACCTTGATCAGCGCCATCTCGCGCGCAACGATGGGCTCGTCGGAAAGGTCGGAGACGCGGACCACGTCCACCAGCTTGTAGAGCTGCTTGGTGACCTGCTCCACGGTGAAGTCGTCCCCCTCTACGACGAAGGTCATGCGGGAGAGGTCCGGCACCTCGCTCTGGCCGACGGCCAGGCTGGAGATGTTGAACCCGCGGCGGCGGAACATGCCGGAGATGCGGTTGAGCACGCCGGGCTTGTCTTCCACCAGGGCTACGAGGGTATGGCTGTTCTTTACCGTGACCACGCCTTTTCCTCACTGGGGGACGGCTCTTCCATGAGCTCGTTCACGCTCTCTCCCGGGGGGATCATGGGATAGACGTTTTCCTCCGGGTCAACGACGAAGTCAATCAGGGCGGGCCCATCGTGGGCCATAGCCTCTTCAATTGCCGCCGACACCTGGGACTTATCGGTCACGCGGATAGCGCGAATGCCGAAGGCTTCGGCCAGCTTCACGAAGTCCGGGTTGGCGGTGTACCGGGTGGCGTAGAAGGTGTCCTGGTAGAAGATGTGCTGCCACTGGCGCACCATGCCCAGGAAGCCGTTCTCCATCAACGCGAACTTGACGTTGATCTTGTTTTCGGCGATGGTTGCCAGGTCGCACATGGTCATCTGGAAGCCGCCGTC
>JACQUI010000078.1 GCA_016210395.1 Chloroflexota bacterium
CCTTTGGGGTGATGATCTGCGCGGACCGCCGCTGGCCCGAGACCGTGCGCTCGCTGGCCCTCCAGGGCGCCAGGGTGATCTTCAACCCGACCTATGGGATGTACGGCGAGCAAAACTTATGGTTAATGCGCACGCGCTCCTACGAGAGCGAGGTCTTCATCGCCTTCACCCATCCGCTGGAGGCCCTGCTCACCGGCCCGGAGGGCGAGGTGGTGGTGGATGAGACCCGCGAGGAGATCCCGTTTTCCGTCACGGAGATCGACCTGACCGCCGTGGACCAGAGAAGGGCCAGGGAATCGTCGCATCTGAAAGACCGGCGAACGGAACTCTACACCCTGTAACGGGGAAGGCTCCTGAGCGGACGATCACACCGGCCTGGTAACCAGACCTGGCACAACGCGCGATTTGAAAACCGCGTTGAGCATGCGCCGGCGGTACCCTCCGCCGAGGGAATTGTGGAGGGTGTGCAGGTTGAAGATGATGGCGTCGCCTGGCTTGTTGTCGAAGGAGGCGCAAGGCACTTGGTAATTGCTGATGCCCCACAGGGCCTGGGGGTCGAGGTTCCCCTCCCAGCCCTGCAGGTGGGAGCCGGGCACTACCCGCAGGGCGCCGGTCTGGGGGGTCAGCGGGTCCAGGTACATGGCGAACTTGGCGCGCCGGAAGTCCTTGAACACCCCGTCCGGGTGCCACATGCCGTCCCCGGTGTACAGTTCTCCGGCACTGCCCAGGTACTCGTAGTCCTGGCCCAGGACCGCCTGCAGTGCGCCCACCAGCCGCGGGTCCTACAATAGGCTGCCCAGGCGCGCGCTCGATTCGAAGGGCGATTGGCAGCCGGTGCGCCGGGTGCCGTCGTGAGTGCTGCCCTGCGCGTCCAGCAGGCGCTCGAATTCCTGGGAGATCCAGCCGATCTCCGCGGCGAAGAAGCCGGGGAGCCAGAGGAAGCCGAAATCGTCGAAGTAACGCCGCCAGTGCTGCTGCGGTGGGGTCAGTTCCATGGGGCTTCCCTTCCAGGTTGCGAAGAGAGTCGCCTGAATATACGGCACCCGCACCCGCGCTCAAACACCATCCGCAGAGAATATGGCTGAGAAGCCGATCATGGTCATGGGCTGCACCAGCGACGCGGGCAAGTCCTTTCTGGTCACCGCGCTGTGCTGCTACTTTGCCGATCGCGGCCTGCGCGTCGCGCCCTTCAAAGCGCAGAACATGAGCAACAACGCCGCGGTCACCGCCGAAGGGTTGGAGATGGGGCGGGCCCAGTACCTGCAGGCCCTGGCCGCCCGCGCTGTGCCGCAGGCGCGGATGAATCCGGTGCTGCTCAAGCCCAGCGCCGACACCTACAGTCAGGTGATCGTCATGGGCAGGTTCGACCCGCAGATCAGCGCCCTGCCGTGGATGGAGCGGAAGGAGCGCCTGTGGCCCGTTGTCCGCCAGGCTCTGCACAGCTTGCTGGCGGATTGGGATCAGGTGGTGATCGAAGGGGCGGGGAGTCCAGCGGAAGTCAATCTGCGCCAGGGCGACATCGTCAACCTGAGCGTCGCCCTGGAGTGCCGGGCCGACGTGTACCTGGTCGCCGACATCGACCGGGGCGGCGCCTTCGCGCACCTGCTCGGCACCTGGATGTGCCTTGAGCCAGACGAGCGGGCGCTCATCAGAGGGTTTGTACTGAACAAGTTTCGGGGTGACCCGGCGCTGTTGGGCAATGCCATGGACTGGCTGCAGGACCGCACCGGCGTGCCCACCGTGGCTATCGTCCCGATGATCCGCCACGCTCTGCCCGAGGAAGACACCCTGCACCACCGCGCCCGGCCCGTCGCCGGCCAGATCAACCTGGCGCTCATCGCGTACCCCTACGCCAGCAACCTAGACGAGTTCGATCCGCTCATCCACGAACACGGGGTGTCAGTGGTGCCGATCCGCGACTTTGCCCGCTTGACCGACTACCACGCCCTCCTCCTGCCGGGCAGTAAAAATACCGCCCAGAGCCTGCGCCACCTGCAGCAGACCGGCCTGGCGGCTGAACTGTCTCGCGCCGCCAAGCAGGGCGTACCCATCCTGGGTATATGTGGTGGGCTGCAATTATTGGGACGCTGCATCGCTGATCCGGATCATCTGGAAAGTGGCGACATCGCCGGCCTGGGACTGCTCGACGTGACCACGACGCTCGCGCCCGACAAGATCACCCGCCAGCGCCAGGTCCGCTGGGCAGGGGATGGTGTGGTACAGGGCTACGAAATCCACCACGGCCAGACCCAGGCGGGCCCGCAGGTACGCGTCCATCTGGAAGAAGGGCTGGGTTGGCAGCAGGGAAACATCTGGGGGGTATACCTGCACGGCCTGTTTGAAAACACGGCTTACCGCCAGCACTTTCTGGCGCAGCTGGGCTGGCAGGGGCAGACGGAGAATTGGCAGGAGCGGGTAGAGGCGGAAATCGGGCGGGTGGCTGAGCTGATCGAAACATCGGGCTGGGCCTCAAAATCAGGCTGGCGTTCGCTACCTCAGAAGCCTTCTTGAAGTTCCTCTCCCCCTGTTACCTCGACTTCACCTCGGTCCACACCTCGTCGTACAGGCGCACTTGCGCGCCCACCTCGCGCTGGTACTCCAGCCGGGCCAGCACTTCCGGGAGCGGATAGAGCACGGGATTCTCCAGATCCTCCTGGGGCAGGAGGGCGCGGGCCGCCTTGTTGGGACTGGCGTAGCGGGTGTAGCGCGACAGTTTCGCCCCCACCTGCGCGTCGAGCAGGTAGTCGATGAACTGGTGCGCAGCCCCCGGATTGGGTGCCTGGGCCGGGATCACCATCACGTCGGCCCAGATGATGGAGCCCTCGCGCGGCACCAGGTAGGCCAGTTCGCCCTTGAGGTC
>JACQUI010000079.1 GCA_016210395.1 Chloroflexota bacterium
ACCTCCCGCTCCCTTCCCACGAAGGCCTGGCCCGGGCGCCCGGTCTGGAGCATGGCGGCCCCTCCAGTTTGAAGGTTGGCTTCCCCCTGGGATGGGCCTATTGTAGGGGGAAGGCGGGCCGTGTCAAGGCGAGAGAAGGGGACGTGCGAGCGTCGGACGTCGGACTTTGCCGGGAATCTGGTTGGCTGCTTCGGGAACGCTTTCGAAGACCGACCAAGAGCTTCGTGAGGATATCGACCCGGCGATCCTAAGGACAGACTACCAGCGCCACGCGGTCATCCGGCTAGACCACTGGCGCCCAAGGGCAACGAGTTGCTGCCGTTTCCATTCCACCAGCGCCACAGACGTGACAATAAGGATCCCCGCTACAAGGGCGATCACCGCTGGGCCAAAGCCAAGGAGCCACTCTCCTGTCTGCCAAAACACTTCCACCACAAAGGCGGCGATGCCGGCCACAAAAGGCAGCCTGGTCTTGTTGGCGCTTGCCCACAGCACCAGGAGGATGCTCTCCACGGCAAGGAGCAGGCCATAGGCCAGAGAAGCGTCCTGGACGGCCGACTGCCAGAACGAAGACCCCAGGAGCAGGGCAACGCCACTGCCTTCAATGGCTGTCGCCAGGCTGGAGGATGCCCGCCTTCGTTCGAAGAAGGCGACGGTCAACAGGTACAGCCCAGCGGGGATGGCGTACGCCTGGTAGTGCGAGACGCGGAAGACCAGCATCTGCAGTGTCCAGCTTGCCAGCAGCAGCCCAAGGGAAAGGTAGACGAACACAGGTCGCCGCTCTACGAAGGCTATGCCTAGGTAGAGGAGACCCAGGAACCCCAGCGCAGCCGTGGCGGACTGGAGCGAATCGCCTTCCGCAAGCGGCGCGCCAAGGATATGCCGCCCTGCATCAAAGGCTGGGGCGCCCGCGAGGCTCCATGCAGCAACGCTTGCAACGAGGACGGCCGCTGCCCAAGAGAGAAGCATGCCGGCATCGCGTAGCGGCGCGGCCCAGATTGACAGTCGAACAACCCCCCGGGTCTCCTGGGCCGCTGAAGACGTAGTGACGGCCCTGGCGCCCTGGCTGCCCCACCACATGATCAACCCTTGCGCCGACCAGACCACGGCGCTCTGTGACCAGGCCATGCCCAGGAGGCGGGATGCAAATGTGGTGGCTGAGATAGCGAAAAAGCTGGAGGCATGCGCCAGAAGAGGGAGGTCCGTGAAGTGTGCCGTCACCGCCGCCAGCCCTGCGTAGGCGGCGGTGACCAGAAGCCCCGTCCAATCGGACTGCGCCGCCAGCACAAGGCTGAGGCCAACGTCTACGGCCCCGGCGAGGGTAAGGGGCAGCGACCCAGGTGAAAGCAAGGCGCTCGGGCTGCCCTTCGTCCCGTCCTTTGCGAGGTTGCGGCCCACGAGCAAGCCCATGACTGCCGCCGCCGGAACAAACAGCACCCCCATCTCGTGGGGTGCCAGTCCCAAGACATCCAATGTAATAGCCGAGGCGTAAGTGCCGTGGGCCGAGGCGAGAAGCGCCACGAGCCACACGCGCCCCCGGAACTGAAGCCAGGACAGCCCGCTCGCCACCGACGCAAACGCCAGCGTGGCGAGACGGGGACCTTCGTCCGGCAGGCTGAGGAGGACCGCCCCAATCGTTCCGGCATAGCCAGCAGCCAGCAGAGGCGCGGCCCATGCCACGGCGCTGCGTCCCTGCGTTAGCTCACTCCAGAGGGAAGTGGGCCTCGAAACGTTCGCGCCCGCCTTCCAATGGTAGGCGAGCCATCCCAAGCCAAGGCTGAGGGCCGAGCCGGGAAGCAAAGCCAGTCCAGTGCTGGCAGGCGCCACATAGCTCACGCTGAGTCCGTAGGCAACCGATGCAGAGGCGAGGCCTGGATACAGAAGCAGGGATGTCCCCCACCGCCATGACGCCGCAGCATAGAAGAGAGCAACCGCGCCAAAGGCAGCGATGGCCACAATGCCTGCTGGTTCGCCCGGGCTTGGCCAGGCCAGCACCGCAGCGGCGATGGTCAAGAGGAAAGCCGTTCCATGGAATGGAACGGCGACGCTTGTGAGCTCGCCGGTCCTGGCCTCTCCCAGCATGGAGGACAGGAAGCGGACAAAGACCTCTTTCCTCCACTCGGCCTTGCTGTGACGCCTCTCCCACAGAGATGCGCCACCCAGGTACAAAAGTGCTGTCCCGGCCAGGAAGAGGCCGTAGACTTCATCCTTGACGTCCAGTCCCTGGATTGCCCTGGCCCCGGCCAGGGGAAGAAGCGCCGCCGCCGCCCAGAGCGCGACGTAACCCAAGATAGTCCCCCGGAACAAGTATGCAACGAGGAATGCATGAGCGGCGGCCATGGAGAGCGTCGTCACACTCAGGCCATGATCAGGGAACGCCATGGTGATGGACAGGAAAGACAACCCGGCGCCTGTCGCCAGCAGGGGAAAGGCAACCGGACTATTGGCGCGGCGCGACAGCCATCTTCCAAGAGTCGTGTAGGGAATGGCTGCCAGGCCCAGGAACAGGCCCTTCGCTGACTGGCCATCAAAGAAGGCGATGCCGGCCCAGTCGAGCACTCTCAGGCCCCACAGGGGGAGGAGGATGCCGGCGACGGTGATGTACCCAAAGGCAGCGTACATCCGTGCCTCCCCCTCCGGCACGTGAGCTAGCTGTCCGATGGCGCCCGATACTAACCTCGAAGCGCCCCTGGCCGAAAGAAAGGCCGAGACAACGGCGACTGCCACGATCGCGCCGAAAACGATGCTCTCCCTCCCGGGGTCTCCAAGGCCTGCCAATGCGGCCAGACCCAGCACCGCATACGCCACCCAGGGCGCGCTCCCCACATACCTCGGTATCAGACGTTCCCCCGCAAACCCTCCCGCCACGTAGAACAGCCCCAGTCCCGTCCAGCTAAAGGCAAGGAGGCTGCCGGGCAGCGGTAGCCCAGCGAGCGCTGTGCCTGAAATGGAGGCAACAGCAAGGGAGTACGGCAGCGGCAGCAGCGCTAGCGCCCCGTGAGCGAAGCGGGGAGCGCGATGGACGTACGCCGATGCCGCAAGGATGGCTGTAACGCCTAGGTATGTCAGTGTCGTGAACCAGGCTTCGGTGGGGCCGGGCGCGCCTGCCAATTCAAGGGACGCAAGCAAGACCGAAGCCCCGGTCAGAAGCCATCCGGCGACTGTAGCCGGCCTCTCGAAGGCCAGTGCCGCGTTCCCTTCGGCTGGGGCACCTGAAGTGGCTGCTTGCGCGCTATGGCGGGGAATACGGACAAGCCACGCAATGCTGTGATAGGCGATGGCGCCCAGAGCGGTAGCGAAGGCGATACTTCCGGGGTAACGGGGGAGGCCCTCCACCACAATGGCGACCCCTACCCCCGCCAATGCCATCGCGGCGTAGCCCCAGGAAATAGCCCGCTGCTGATACGCGAGAACCGCGGCCCACAGCGAAGCGGCCAGGGGGGCCGCACCCGCCAGAACCCGCTCGGCGACGCCGGGCGTCCCAGGGTCGCGGTCGGCCCAGACGCTGACCATCCAGTAGAATGTCCAGGCCAGTGCGAGGGCAGATACGCCGATTCCAGTCTGGCGAAGCGCACGGGCATCCGTCGCCTGGAGACCGAGAAGGCGGAAGACCCCCGGCGCCAGGTACGCCGATGCCAGGGCCATGAAGGGCGCAGCCCACAAGTGGCCGGGGAGGCCGAGC
>JACQUI010000088.1 GCA_016210395.1 Chloroflexota bacterium
GACTCCATTGTAGTGTCTTTCCAGCCTACCCCACAACGTTTCGCCTTGCTGTGTGCTATCATACCCGCTACCAAGGCGGGAGGTACGCTATGGAGCTGACCCCTGAGATGAATGAGGCCCTGGAGAAGGCCAGCCGCATCGTGGCAGGGTCGCGGCACGTGGTGGCCCTGGTGGGCGCGGGCATGAGCGCGGAGAGCGGCATCCCCACCTATCGCGGGCCGGGCGGCCTGTGGACGCGCATCGGCGAGCCGGACCCCAGGCGTTACCAGAACTTCGCCGCCGACCCCAAGGGTTGGTGGGAACGCACCCTGGAGCGGGACAGCCAGGCCCCGGAGTCGCCGGACCAGGCCCAGTTCCGCCAGTCCATGCTGGACGCCAGGCCCAACCCGGGCCACTACGCCCTGGTTGAGCTGGAGCGCATGGGCAAGCTCAAGTGGATCATCACCCAGAACGTGGACAACCTGCACCGCGAGGCCGGCACAAGAAACATCACTGAGATCCACGGCAACCGCATGCTCCTGCGGTGTATGCGCTGCAACTTCCGCATCCCCCGCGTGGAGTTCGATATTGACCCGCACAACCTCCCGCCGCGCTGCCCCCAGTGCGGAGGCATCATCAAGGGCGACGGCGTTATGTTCGGCGAGCCCATCCCGTCCGACTCCCTCAACAAGTGCGTCGAGCAAGCCAACCTGTGCGACTGCATGATGGTGCTGGGCACATCGGGCACGGTGTATCCCGCCGCCGGTTTCCCGATCCACGCCATGCAGCGGGGCGCGCGCCTCATCGAGGTGAACCCCTATCCCACACCTATCAGCGATACCGTAGACGTCGCCCTGCGAGGCCCCACCGGCGAGCTGCTGCCGCGCATCGTCGCCCGTGTTCGGGAGATGGGCAAGACCTAGCCCGAACAGGGCGAGGGACTCCCTCCTCTCCCTTGATGGGAGAGTATAGAGGTGAAGGTGAAACGCTAGCCCGCAAAACAGACATGTTTTCGCCAGGCAAAACACTGCAAGACCCAGCACGCAGCGGCGTACGACTAGACCAAACGTTCCAGCAGGCGTATAATGGCCTCCGCATCTTACGTTGGAGCGCAGCACATGACTACCGAGCGGCAGCAGGCGCTGAGCCTGGCCATCAGCCAGATCGAAAAGGACTTCGGCAAGGGCGCCATCATGCGCCTGGGCGAGGCGGGCGCCAAGCTCTCCGTCAGCGCCATTCCCACGGGGTCGCTGGCCCTGGACATCGCCCTGGGCATCGGCGGCATCCCCAGGGGGCGCGTGGTAGAGATCTTCGGGGCGGAATCTTCGGGGAAATCCACGGTGGCTTTCCACATAGTGGCCCAGGCGCAGAAGATGGGGGGCGTCGCTGCGTATGTTGACGCCGAGCACGCCCTGGACCCCAGCTACACCGCGCGCTGCGGCGTCAACATCGCCGAGATGCTGATTTCCCAGCCGGACAGCGCCGAGCAGGCCCTGGAGATCGTGGAGTACCTGGTGCGCAGCGGCGGCGTGGACGTGGTGGTCATTGATAGCGTGGCCGCCCTTGTCCCCCGCGCCGAGCTGGAAGGCGACATGGGCGACCCGCAGATGGGCCTCCAGGCCCGCCTGCTCTCCCAGGCGCTGCGTAAACTGACGGCGGCTATCGGACGCTCCAACACCGCGGTCATCTTCATCAATCAGCTCCGGGAGAAGGTGGGCGTCACCTTCGGCAACCCGGAGGTCACGCCGGGAGGCCGCGCCCTGAAGTTCTACAGCTCCATCCGCATAGACCTGCGCCGCGTGGACGGCATCAAGCGCGGCAACGAGGTCATCGGCAACCGGGTGCGGGCCCGCGTCGTGAAGAACAAGGTCGCGCCGCCCTTCCGCACGGCGGAGTTCGAGATCCTCTTCAACCAGGGCATCAGCGCCGAGGGCGACCTGGTGGACCTGGGCGCGACCTATGGCATCCTTGCCAAGAGCGGCTCCTTCTACTCCTACGGCGAGACGCGCCTGGGCCAGGGGCGGGAGCAGGCCAAGGAGTACCTGCGCCAGCACCCAGAGACTGCCAAGGCCGTGGACGAGCGCGTCCGCAACGCCGCCAAGATGGCCGGCGCGCCCATCACCCCACCTGCCGCCGCCAACGGCGCAGACGGCGCGACAGGGGAGGCGGAGGGGGAAGGGGAGGCGTAGGGGGCTCGGCCGCCGACTCCTCCGACGGCTACAGCCCCATGACGAGCCTGTCGTACTGCTCGTGGCTGCCGACCCAAAACCACACCATCACGTCTCCATCGCGCACTCCCAGGGCGCGATAGTGCAGGCCGATGCGGACCGAATAGATGGGGCGAGAGGGGTGGACTTGCTTGAACCAGAGGCCAGGATGGTGCGGGTTATCCTGGAAGAGGCGGTATGCCTCTCTGACTTGTCGTTGGACAGGCGCCGGCAACTCAGAGAAGGCCTTGCGGAAGCTC
>JACQUI010000099.1 GCA_016210395.1 Chloroflexota bacterium
GTACAGCACGTCCTCTGGAGCGATCTGCAGGACGCCCGCTTCCGAGGCCATGACGATGAGGTTGTCCTTGGTGACGGTGTAGCGGAAGGGGCGCAGGCCGTTGCGGTCCAGGTTTGCGCCGATCTTCTTGCCGTCGGTGAAGGCAATGAGGGCGGGGCCGTCCCACGGCTCCATGACGTAGGAGTGGTACTCATAGAAGGCGCGGCGCTCGCGGGAAATATCGGTGGCGCCCTCCCACGCCTCGGGGATGAGCATGGCCATGACGTGGGGCAAGTCCCTTCCTGAGAGGGCCAACAGCTCAAAGGCGTTGTCAATCGTGGCGGTGTCGCTGGCCCCGGGAGTCAGGACGGGCAGGAGCTTCTTCACGTCGTCGCCAAACAGGGGCGAGGACATGACCGATTCCCGCGCCGTCATCCAGTTGATGTTGCCACGTAGGGTGTTGATCTCGCCGTTGTGGGCGATGTACCGGTAGGGGTGGGCCAGCTTCCAGGAACCCAGGGTGTTGGTGCTGAAGCGGGAGTGCACCATGACGAAGGATGAGTCCATGAGCGGGTCCGAGAGGTCCAGGAAATAGCCGCGGACCTGCTCGGGCATGAGCAGGCCTTTGTAGACGATAGTGTTGGAAGACAGGGAAGGGATGTAGAACGCTGCCTTCCCTTCCATGCCAGACTGGGCCACTTTCCGCTCCACCACCTTGCGGATGACGTATAGCTTGCGCTCGAAGGCGTCATGGTCCGCAAGGCCGGGGTTGCGGCCGACGAACACCTGGCGGATAACAGGCTCCGAGTCCTGGGCAATAACGCCGATGCCGGTGCTGTCCACGGGAACGTCGCGCCAGCCAAGAAAAGCCTGGCCCTCTTCCTTGATCGTCTCCTCGATGACGGACTGGCAGGCCGCCCTGTCGTCTGCGCCCCAGGGGAGGAAGACCATTCCCACGCCGTAGCGGCCCGGCTCGGGCAGTGTGACGCCCGCGTCTGCGGCGCGCTGCTTGAAGAAGCCGTGGGGCATCTGCAGGAGCATGCCGCCGCCATCGCCGGTCTTGGGGTCGCAGCCGCATGCGCCGCGATGCGCCAGATGGTCCAGCACCTCCAGGCCCATGTCCACCATGCGGTGGGACTTGCGCCCCAGGATGTCCGCGACGATGCCCACGCCGCACGCGTCGTGCTCCGTTTCCGGAAGATAGAGCCCGTAGCCTTCTTCTGTCCCTTGTGTCATGGCTTCCTGCCTTGATGGATTCTCCTAGAGTAGCCTCCTCCCCCCTTGCGGGGGAGGAATGAGGATGGGGGCCGCCCCACTGGTCACCCTCATCCTAGCCTTCCCCCGTCAAGGGGAAGGAACAGATACCAACCGTTGCTTGGAGGACCATCCCAATTCCGGGGTTCGGCGCACGCCCTACGGATACGCCGCCCTCCGCCCCCTACGTTTCCTCCAAGAAAAACAAGTCCTCTGCAAACAAAACGTTGGGAGTCAAATAGCCAAGGGGTAGCCGGACTAAAGGATTGGCAGATACCGCTTGATCTCGAAATCGGTGACCTGGGCGCGGTAGGTGTCCCACTCGATGCGCTTGTTCTGGATGAAGCTGTTGAAGACATGGTCACCCAGGGCGTTGCGCAAGAGGTCGCTGCCTTCGGCAAACTGAATCGCCTCCAGCATGCTGCCCGGCAGCGTCTTGATGCCCCTGCGCTGCCGCTCGCCCCCAGACATCTCCAGCACGTTCTCCTCCACCGGCTGAGGAGGCTCGTATTCCTTCTCGATGCCTTCCAGGCCCGCAGCCAGCAGGGCGCTGAACGCCAGGTACGGGTTGCAAGCGGGGTCCGGCGCCCTGTATTCGATGCGCGCCGACTCCTCCTTGCCGCGCCTGTAGGCAGGGATACGGATGAGGTCCGAGCGGTTGATGTGTGCCCAGGAGATGTAGACGGGGGCCTCGAACCCGGGGATGAGGCGTTTGTAGGAGTTGACCCACTGGTTGGTGACCAGGGTGATCTCCTGGGCGTGGCGCATGAGGCCGGCCACGAAGGACCGCGCGAGCTTGGACAGGCGGTAGGGGCCATTGGCGTCGAAGAAGACGTTGCGGTCCCCGCTGAACAGGGACATGTGGACGTGCATGCCGTTGCCGTTGACATTGGGGAAAGGCTTGGGCATGAATGTGGCATAGACGTTGTGACGCAGGGCCACCTCTTTGACGACGAGGCGGTAGGTCATGACGGTGTCCGCCATAGTGAGGGCGTCGGTGTAGCGGAGGTCTATCTCCTGCTGGCTGGGAGCGCCCTCATGGTGGCTGTACTCCACGGGGATGCCCATCTCCTCCAGCATCAGCACGGTATCGCGCCGCAGATCGGTGGCCAGATCCGAGGCTGACTGGTCAAAGTAGCCGTGGTAGTCCAGCGGTTCCGGCGTCTCGGCGCTCTTGAGGTAGAAGAACTCAAGCTCCGGTCCCGTGTGGAAAGTGTACCCTAGCCGGTTCGCCCGCTCCAGGTTGCGCTTGAGGACGTAGCGGGGGTCGCCCTCATAGGGCTTGCCCTCAGGCGTGAGGATGTCGCAGAACATGCGCCCCACGGAGTTCTGGCGCGGCCGCCAGGGGAGGATGCGGAAGGTGGTGGGGTCCGGCATGGCAACCATGTCGCTCTCGTCAATGCGGGCAATGCCCTCGATGGAAGAGCCATCGAAGCCCTTGCCGGACTCCAGGGCGTTTTCCAGCTCAGCGACGTTGAGGGCGAAGCCTTTGAGGTTGCCGAGGATGTCCGTGAACCACAGGCGGACAAAGCGCACGTCGTTGTCTCTGACGGTGCGCAGGACGTATTCGATTGCCTCGTCCCGTTCTTGGCGGTTCATGGGAGCAGCCCCGGTGAGAAAACACAGAAGGGAGAGACGGTGACTCTCCCCCATTCAACACGATGGGGGTATCTTACTTGCTTGTGATTCCCTTGTCAAATACTTTGTGAAAAAAGATACAATCCGCCGTGGGTAGCGGTGAAGGGGCTTACTACGGCACTCCCTGTACGCCTAGTCAAGGGGCCATTGGCGGGCGGGGGGGCCTTCGGTGTTTGGATGTAGGAGTAGAGTTCCCGCTCGCCCTGAGCCTATCGAAGGGCGCTTTCGTGGTTCGACAAGCTCACCACGAACGGCTCTTGGCCCAGGAGTACCGAAAGACCCTGGGCGGGCGGGCCGCGATCCCTTGGACACAAAGGACACAAAAAGGAGGCCCCCCATACGAGGCCTCCCAGCGCCGGCGAACGGCCGGCGCCTACCCGCCCTGCGATTCGCTACGAGCTAGTGCTTGGCGGGTATCTTGGTGGGCAGGACGATCCACATACCCAGGACGATCACGAAACTGATGAGGCCTACAATCGCCGCTGCGTCCATGTCGTCTGTCCTCCTGGAGCCGTGGCTCCGTCCCCTGCTTGCTTGACACTACGATATCGCCCGCGTGTTACCTGTTTATTTCAGAGATGTTACGAAAGTGTTACCAGCGCCCCCGCCACACACCGCCCCGGACATACGGACAAACTGGCACACGCAAGCAAGCAAAGAGGCAGACAGACGAAGGCTTCCTGCCTTTTGCCCTCTTGCATGTTTGCTCGTTTGCCCGCCCCTAGAGCGCAATGTCGCCAGCCTCGCCGGTGCGGACGCGGATAGCGTTGGACACCGGCAGGACGAAGATCTTGCCGTCGCCCACCTGCCCGGTGCGGGCGGCTGCCACAATGATGTCAATTACCCGCTGGGTGTCCCCATCCTTGACCACGACCTCCAGCTTGCTCTTGGGGAGCATGTCCACCACGTAGCTCTGGCCCGCGCGGCCCACGTGGGCGATTCCCCGTTGCTCTCCTCGCCCCGTCACCTGGGTGATGTTCAGCCCGTGAAACCCTTCTTCGGCCAGCGAGGAGACCACCATGCTGAGCCGCTCCGGGCGGATGATCGCTTCAATCTTGTTCAATGGCTTCTCCTCGGCGGGACTAGGGATTGTATGCGGGTTCACCATGCTGGGCCATGTCGAGGCCGACGGCTTCTTCCTGTTCTGCCACTCTGAGGCCCATGAGCTTGTCCAGGACCTTCAGGAGCGCGAAGGTCCAGCCGAACGCCCAGACCCACGCCACGCCAATGGCGACAAGCTGGTTCACAACCTGGCCGGGGTTGCCCGCGAAGAGGCCGTCGAACCCGCCCACGCTGGACACCGCGAAGAGGCCGGTCGCCAGGACGCCCCATGTCCCACCGATCCCATGCACGCCCCACACGTCCAGTGCGTCGTCCACCTTCAGGCCCCTTGCCCGAATCTGTGTTGCGAAGAAGCACAGCACCCCCGCCACGAGGCCGATGATGATCGCCCCCGACGGCGTCACGAAGCCGGCCGCAGGGGTGATGGCCCCTAGGCCCGCCACCGCGCCCGACGCCGCGCCAACCACGCTGGGCGCGCCATTACGCCACCAGCTTAGGGTCATCCAGGCGAGGGCTCCCATTGCAGCGGCGGTGTTGGTGTTCACAAAGGCCCAGGCCGCGCCGGCGTTGGCGCCCAGGGCGCTGCCGGCGTTGAACCCGAACCAGCCGAACCACAGGATGCCGACCCCCAACACCACGAACGGGATGTTGTGCGGCACGTCCGGCTCCTGCTGCCGGCGCTTGCCCAGGACCATGGCCGCCGCCAGGGCGCTGACGCCGGCGCTGATGTGCACTACGATGCCGCCGGCGTAGTCCATCGCTTTGCCTTCAAGCCCAAGTCCCAGGACGGAAAGGTTCCCTAGCCAGCCGCCAAAGCCCCACACCCAGTGGGCCAGGGGCGCGTAGACGATGGTGGACCAGAGCACCGTGAACACGAGGAAAGTCTTGAACTTGATGCGGCCGACCATCGCGCCTGTGATTATGGCCGGGGTGATGATGGCGAACATGAGCTGGAAGGCCATGTACACCAGGTGCGGGATTGTGGCCGCGTAGTCAGCGTTGGGTTCAGCTCCAACGCCCTTGAGGCCGAACCACTCCAGCCCTCCAATAAGGTGCCCCATATCCGGGCCAAAGGCCAGCGTATAGCCCCAGAGCACCCAGATGATGCTGACAAGGGCAACGGTTATGAAGCTGTGCATGATGGTGGCCAGGGCGTTGTTCCTGCCGACGAGGCCCCCGTAAAAGAATGCCAGCCCCGGCGTCATGAGCAGGACGAGGGCAGACGATGTCAGGAGCCACGCAGTATCGCCAGAATCCATTGAGAGCACCTCCAAAACAGCATAAGGTAGCGTAGGGCGGACTCCGCCCTACGCTACCTTTGATTCGAGCCCTTTATTGACCTACCAAGGTGCTGGAAAACTCCTTTTCACCGTCTCCTCAGCCCCCGTCCTTCAGGGAGGGGGGAACATTTCATGTCTTCTGAGGGACACCCTTAGACTCCCAGCAGAGGGGCCAAGCCCTCTGCATTCCCTTTTTCCCCGTTATTCCCGCTTCTTCATCAGCTTGCTGGGCACCACCACCCATAGGGCGAAGAGGCCCACGAAAGCGAGACCGCCAAGTAGAACTTCCATTGGTCACCTCGTTATTGCTTGGTTCGTTGTCACTATGATGCCAGGTGCGTGTTACGCGCCTGTTTCCCGAATGTTACGCATGTGTTACGCCCCACCGCACCCCGCTCCGCCCCGGACATTCGAACATACTGGCAAGCCGGCAGAGTGGCCGTGACACGCGAGCATGGTGGACATGGCCGGACAAACGTAGGGGCACGATATGTCGTGCCCCTACGTTCAGTTCCTCCCCCCCGCGACAGGGAAGGACAGGATGGGGGTCATCCTATCGAGCGGAGTAGGCCTTGGTCGTTCCAACAGGAAGAGACGCGTCTTCCGGGTAGGCCTCTATGCCGTGCTCCGGCACGTCCAGGCCCTCCAGCTCCTCCTCGCGGGAGGCGCGTAGGCCCATGGTTTTCTTCAGCGCAAAGAAGAGCACGAAGCCGGTGCCCAGGCCCCAGGCGGTCACCGCAACCATGCTGATGAGCTGCGCCACGATCTGCCCCGTCTCGCCGACGATGAGGCCCGAGACGCCGCCGTAGGTGCCATCGGCGAAGACGCCCACCGCTAGCAAGCCCAGGAGGCCGCCCGCGCCGTGGACACCGAACGCGCCGACCACGTCGTCAATCTTCAGCTTCTTCTCGATGAAGGCAGAGGCGGCCTGTTGCACCACAGGCGCGATGGCGCCGATGACCACGGCCGCCCAGGGTGCCACGTAGGCGCAGGGCGCGGTGATGGCGACCAGGCCAGCCAGCGCGCCGTTGCACGCGGCGATGACGTCGGCCTTGCCCGTGCGGGCGATGCTCATGTACAGGGCCACTACGGCGCCCGTCACGCCCGCAAGGAAGGTGTTCACTGCAATGACCGAGATGCGCAGGTCCGTAGCCGCCAGAGTGCTGCCGGGGTTGAACCCGAACCACCCGAAGAACAGGATGAATGTCCCGACGACGACGTACACCAGGTTGTGCCCCTTGATGGCGTTGGCCCGGCCATCCTTGTCATACTTGCCGATGCGCGGCCCCACCAGCCACGCGCCCATGAGGCCCACTGTGGCGCCAATGACGTGCACCACGCCCGATCCAGCGAAGTCCTTCGCGCCTGCGCCGAAGGGCAAGGTGGCCAGCCAGCCCCCGCCCCAGACCCAGTGCCCGTAGATGGGATAGATGACCGCGCCTACGATGAAGCTGTAGGCCAGGTAGGCGTTGATCTTCATGCGCTCGGCCACCATGCCCGCCACAATGGTGGCGGCGGTGGCGGCGAAGACCATCTGGAAGAACCAGTTCATGATAGTCTTCACGTCATAGGCGTCGCCGCTGAGGAAGAAGCCGCTCATGCCGGCGAACCAGTTGCCGGAGTCCAGGCCCGATGCAATCGCCGAGCCGCCGAACATGAGGGCGAAGCCAAAGGCCCAGAAGGAGATACCGGTAAGGCAGAAGTCCATGAAGGACTTGGTCATGTAGTTGACGGTGTGCTTGGCGCGCAGCAGGCCCGCGCCCAGGAGGGCAAAGCCCGGCTGCATGAAGAAGACCAGGAACGCCGTCAGCAGCGTCCAGGCCATGTTCAAGCCGGCGTTGGGGTCGGCGGCAAGCGTCTCGGCGCCGTTGGCGTCCGCAGCCAGCGCCAGCCCTGCAGAGAGCAGGAATATTGCCAGCCCCAGCGCCACAAACAAAACAGCCTTGACCTTTCGTAGCCCCAAAATACGTAACATTGCTTCCTCCTTGGTGGTAAGTGCATTTACACCAGTTCATGATGCCTACGTAGTGTTACGGGCCGATTGCGCGGGCGTTAAGGATTTGTTACAAGTTTCACAGACCGCCGTGCCGCAGGTAGGATGGCATCGCCTGCCGACTGGCGCCCCCTCTGACCTTTGGTATACTGGTGGCTATGCGCGCGGGCGCGGGCCGGACCATCGTTCGGCGCAGGGCACTGCCCCCTCTCCTGCGGGAGAAGGGGAGGAATGTGGGGGACACCTCACACCCCCGGCAGGGCTCCTCCCTGCACAAGCTAACATCGTATGTCGTACAACCTGGCCATCTTCACTAAGGACGGCGAACCGGACGGCGACCTCCTGCGCGCGCTGGAGGAGGAGGGCCTGACCTACGCCCTGGTGGCGGAGCTTGACGAGGTCACCAAGGAGCACCAGGCGGCCCTCATTGACCTGAGCGTCTCGCCCCAGCGCGACGTGCCTCCCCTGGGGCAGCGCTGCCAGGAGCTCTCCATCCCTCTGCTGTGCGCGCTCACGCCCCGCAACATGACGCGGTACGACCACTCCTGGGGGGCCACAGACTTCTTCCTCTTGCCCCCGCGCGCGGGGGAGGTTACTGCGCGCATCCGGCAGGCCACGCGCCAGGGTACGGCCCAGAACGGCGAAAAAGTGCTGGAAGCAGGCGGCCTGCGCATTGACCTGGAGCGGTACGAGGTGTTCAACCACGGGCGGCGGGTGCAGCTTACCTTCAAGGAGTACCAGCTCCTGTGCCTGCTGGCCTCAAGTCCCGGCAGGGTCTTCTCCCGCGAGACGCTGCTGCACCAGATCTGGGAGTACGATTACTTTGGGGGCACGCGGACGGTGGACGTCCATATCCGCCGGCTGCGAAGCAAGGTGGAGGACCCCGGCCAGACCTACATCGAGACGGTGTGGAACGTCGGCTACCGCTTCCGCGAGCAGCCGGCCACGGGCGGTGGGGGCGCGTGAGGAGCAGTCCCTCTGCCCCAGCGTCTCGGGGCGCTCCGTGAGATGAAAAGGCTGGGACCGCCAGGACATCAGTCCGTAAAGGGTCGTCCTGCGGCTCTGTCCTCCCCTACGGGAGGACAGAGCCTGTTTCATCGTCACAAAGCCTCCGTTCCTGCTGGACAGGCAAAGCGGACGCCGCGTAGCATGGCTGCAAGCCCAGCATAGGCGGCTCTATGTTCGCAACCTTCTTGCAGCACCTACAGGACTTCCACCTCGTCTTCATTCCGCTGTTCATCGCCATGGACCCGCTGGGCGTGCTGCCCTTCGTAGTGGGTATCCTGGAGCCTATGGCAGGCAACCGCCGTGGCCCGGTCATACGGGTGGCGATGATTACCGGCACGGCCATCGGGATAGCGTTCCTCGCCCTGGGACGGGCGGTGTTCACCCTGCTGGGCATAGACGTATCGGACTTCCTCATCGCAGGGGGCGTGGTGCTGTTCGTCCTGGCCCTGCGGGACATGACATCGGCGACGCGGGAGCAGCCGGTGGCGCCCGATGAGCTGCTGGGGGTGGTGCCCATCGGGACCCCGCTGCTAGTGGGGCCGGCGGCGATCTCGCTGCTCATCTTGCTGGTGGGGCAGTA
Organism: Chloroflexota bacterium; assembly: GCA_016210395.1. Taxonomy (GTDB): domain Bacteria; phylum Chloroflexota; class Dehalococcoidia; order Lucifugimonadales; family JACPCL1; genus JACPCL1. Next base: position 8,795 of record JACQUI010000099.1, read on the forward strand.
CGTCCTGTGGCTGGTGTTGCTGGCCTTCCTGGCGAATATCCTGGTTGCGTGGGCCATACTGCTGTCGGCGCGTCGGCTGCAGGGCCTGCTGGGCGTGGGCGGCCTGCGCGCCTTCTCCAAGGTAGCGAGCCTCTTGCTGGCGGCCATCGCCGTGCAGCTTATCCGGCGCGGTGTGCAGGCGGCGCTGGGGTAAAGTTATTGCGCTCGTACACGCATTTCCCCCTTCAGCGTTCCGTAGGCAAAGGACACAAGGTACTCCCCTGCCGCGTCATACCAGTGGATGACCTCAAAAGACCGCCTGAACTTGAAGTCGGGTTGCCAGTTGGGGCACTCAGACAGGGTTATCCGGACTTCCCCATCTCCGAAGTCCCATCGCTCATCCTGGCAGTGCATCTCCGGCGCGCTATCGGGCCCGCCAATGATGCGCGTCTCGAAGCGGCCGGAGCGCGAGTTCTCGTAAGGCGTCCACGTGAGCTCCATTCGGTACTGCGCCAGGGGGTCGGCCAATACGTCTGAAGTTGGGGTCTCTACGGGAGCGGCGGCTGTCTCCGCTGAGGGCGTCGCCGTGACCGTGGCGGCGTCGGAGCTTTGCGGCTGGGGCTGTTCCTCCCGCCGGCACGCCAACGTCACAAGCATACTTATCGCAACGAGGACGCCCACTCGAACGGCGATACCTGAATGCATCCCTCTACTCCTCCTCCGCGCCACGGCGCTTGCCCAGCCGGTACAGGCCGAACATCGCAAGCGCCACGATGACCACCGCCGCGCCGCCCCCCGCCCACAGGGCGATGGCCAGCACCCTGTCCCACGTGCCTTCCGGCTCAGGCTCCACCAGTGCCACAAACACGTTGGCGTCGGGAGTCTTCGCCTGCTGCTTGCCCGGCTTCCCCTCGCGGACCTCCTTGGAGAGCACCGCGCCCTCGCCCTCGATCTCCGTCACGGCCTGGGTGAAGTCCTTGGTGAAGACCCGGAAGGAGATGTCGGCTCGGGACCTGCCCTGGCGGGTGGAGACGAAGATGCTGTCGATCTCGCCGTTCAGGCGGGCGGCCAGGGCCTTGACGGCGTCGGCGCTGGCGGCGGCCCGCTCGACCTCTACCGTCAGTGCGCCCTGAGGAGGCTGCCCGATGTCCAGGCCCGGCGGGACGAGGGAGATGCTGATGCTGGCCAGATCGACGCGGCGCTCCAAGTAGTTAAGCTGCCCCTGGTACCGCTCAATGTCGGACCGCACCCGCGAAAGCTCGCGTTCGATGGTGAGGATATCGCTGATCTGCTGGGCCTTGCCCAGGAGGGCCAGGAGGCTGATCTCTTCTGCCAGGAGGCTCTTGAGGCGGGCCTGGAGGTCGATGAACTGGTCGGTCACGTCCTGTGAGCCCAGGTTCTCGCCCTGCACCTTACCCAGGGCGCGGAGCTGGTCCAGCGCCTTGTAGAACTCGGGCTGGGGCAGGCGGATAGTAATGTTGGCGAACTGCTTGTCCTCGGAGCCGGAGGAGGAGAGTTGCTCCACGAAACCACCCAGGCCGGTGGCGATGGCCTGCACCTGGGCAACGGCGGCGGGCACGGCCTCTACCTCCACGGTGAGGCTTGCCTGGGCGATAATCTGGCGCTGGGCGATCTCCAGGGGCGAGACCTGCTTGTCTGCCGATGTGATGAAGACGGCGGTATCGTTGAAAGCGCCTCCGGCGGAAGGCGCACGGGGCGCGGGGGTGGGCGTGGGTACAGCCACCGCCGAAGGCCGTGGCGCACCCGTGGAAAGCGGGAACAGGCCGTCATCACCCCTTGGTCCCAATGTGCCCTCAAATGACGCTCCGCTGTCCCCCGTGGAAAATCGGTCGCCCTGCACTGCGGCGCTGCGGCTCCACGGCGTGAGGGCCAGCGCGGCCACGACGGGCACTGCGATGACCAGGAAGAGGATGGCGGCGGCGACGACGATCAGCTTCCGGTTGGAGCGGCGGGCCGGTGGGCGGGGTGAAGCAGGTTGCTGGGCCATGGGGTCCCTCCCGTGTTTTTGTTCCTGTAATAGAGACGTACGGGGCGTCGGATTTGTTCCGCAGGGCCTGTACGGGCGATGCGGTAGTTTCCCTGGGCCTGCAGGGATTGTACATCGAACACGATGAAGAAGGTGGCAACACCCTGCGAATCCGCCAAGACGCGTTATCCTTCCTGGTGTATGATGGTTCGGGGTGGATAGGCTGGAGGCCAAAGGAGCCGAGTACGAGCAGGGTACTGGTCACGGGAGCCACGGGCTTCGTGGGCCGGCACGTGGTGCAGGCGCTGGCCGAGCGGGGCCACACCGTCCGCGCCGTGGGCCGCAGCAAGGGACGGGAAGGCGTCGTTGCGGGCGTCCGTGTGGAGCTTGCCTACGCCGACGTCACTGAGGCGGCGTCCTGGAAAGCCGCGATGGAAGGCGTGGACGCCGTGGTGCACCTGGTGGCCATCATCAAGGAGCGCCGTGGCATGACCTTCGACGCCGTCAACCACGTGGGGACTGGCAACGTCGCGGCCGCAGCAAAAGAGGCGGGGGTCCGCTCCTTCGTCCAGCTCAGCGCCGTGGGCGCGTCCGATAGCCCAGACCTTCCCTACCTCCGCTCCAAATGGCAGGGGGAGCAGGCCCTTGCCCAGAGCGGCGTCCCGTTCACGGTGCTGCGAAGCTCGCTGGTATTCGGGCCAGGCGACGAGTTCATCAATACCCTTGCGGGCGTCGTCAAAGCCTTTCCCATCGTGCCTGTGGCCGGGGACGGCGCCACCAAGTTCCAGCCCATCCACGTCATGGACATTTCCCGCTGCATCGCCGACGCCGTGGAGCGGGAGGACATGCAGGGCAAGACGCTGGAGGTCGGCGGGCCTGAGATTCTGACCTACAACCAGATTGTGGACACTATCGCCCTCACCTACTTCTTGCAGCGATGGAAGCTGCACGTGCCCCTGGGCATCATGCGTGTGCTGGTGTGGATGATGGAGCGAATGCTGCCCAACCCGCCCGTGACCATGCACCAGCTCGATATGCTTGCCCTGGACAACGTGGCCCGCTTGGGCGCGGTTGACGAGGCTTTTGGCTTCAAACCTCGCCCACTTCACGGTAACATAGACTACATTAAGCGCATCACCTACGGGGATGCCTGCCGCATCGCTCTGGGCTTCATGCCGCAGCACATCCGCGACCACTAGGCTATCGGGCTGGGGCCACGCCTGGGCTTGCCATTTCCGCAGGCCTACACGTATTGACGGAAACACAATGGCTGATTATCATAAGGTTGAATCTTCCCCACCCTTTGATCACCCAATAAGTGGTCAAACTGGTGGGGTTTTTCTTGCTGGTGAATGCCGTGTCTAGGGTCGCCGTATTCATAGACGCTCAGAACATGTATAGAGGAGCCAGAAGAGCTTTCTTTCAAGACACTGCGCACTATACTTTTGGCCAGTTTTTCCTGCGAGCCTGGCTCACTTCGTAGCACTCCAGAGCCCAAGCAGTGGACCGCCTTTTGAGGTTGAGGCCCGAATCTACACAGGCAGACCAGACCCACGTAAGGAGCCAAAGTCCTACGCCGCACACATGCGACAATGTACAGCGTGGGAGAAGGCCGGAGCGAAGGTATTCGCCAGATCACTGAGATACCCCACTAGCTGGCCTCAAGAGAAGGCACAAGAAAAGGGCATTGACGTTTTGCTGGCAATAGACTTCATCCGTCTGGGTATGGAAGACACGTACGATGTCGCTATCCTCGCTTCTACCGACACGGACCTCGTCCCAGCCTTGGAGTTTATTCTGAATAGGCCTCTATCAAAGAAGGTTGAGGTCGCTGCATGGTGGAGTCAAAAGGCCACGAACTATCTGAGAGTAAAAGGGCATTCGGTTTGGTGCCACAGACTCGACTTGAGGGCCTTTAACACTGTATCGGATAAGAGGGACTACACCCTTCCATAGACTTTCACCGGGTGATCATCATTCCCCTCAAGTCGGGAAAGCGTTCATGAACTACACCCAATCCCTCGACAAGCTGCTCACCCTCACCGACCTGGAGCGCGTCTCCGGCCAGGCGCCGCACCACCGCAGGTATGACCTGGGGCGCATCCACCTGCTCCTGGAGCGCCTAGGTAACCCCCACCTCAAGACGCCCACGGTCCACATCACCGGCACCAAGGGCAAAGGGAGCACCGCCGCCATGATCGCATCGGTGCTCTCTGCGCAGGGGTATGCCCCCGGCCTCTTCACCTCGCCGCACCTGCACACCTTCCGGGAGCGCATTCAGTTCGATGGCCAGCCCATCGCCGGGGAGGAGTTCGCGGCGCTTGTCGAAGAGCTGTGGCCGGTGGTCCAGGGCATCAACGGCGAAGGCGTTCACGGCTCGGTCACGGTGTTCGAGCTGCTGACGGCCATGGCCTTCCAGTACTATCACCAGAAGGGGGTCGGCTTCCAGGTGATTGAGGTTGGCATGGGCGGGCGTCTGGACTCCACCAACGTGGTGCAGTCCCAGCTCTGTGTCTTCACCTCCATCAGCCTGGACCACACCGCCATTCTGGGCGACACGGTGGAGAAGATTGCGGCGGACAAGGCCGGCATCATGAAGCCCGGCTCTGTGGCCGTCACCAGCCCGCAGCAGCCCGGCGTCCTCGAAGTCCTGCGCAATGCCGCCCGCGAGCAGGGCATCCCACTTATCCCCGCCGGCGACGAGTGCCAGTACACGCTGGAAGGCCACGACCTTGACGGGCAGTCGTGTACCTTCACGTCGCCCTGGGGCGAGTTCCCCCTAACCATCCCGCTTCTTGGGGCGCACCAGCTTGAGAACGCGGCGACCGCCCTGGTAGGCCTGCAGGTCCTGCACGAGATGGGCTTCACCGTTTCCAGGGATGCCATCGCCCGGGGATTCCGGTCTGTGAAATGGCCTGCTCGCCTGGAGGTGCTGTCGAAGGCGCCGCTGGTCGTGGTGGACGGCGCGCACAACCCCTATTCCGCGGGCAAACTCCGGGAAGCACTCCACGCCTATTTCCCCTTCCAACGCCTGGTGTACGTGGTGGGGTTGTCATCGGACAAAAACATCCCCGGCATCGTGCAGGAGTTGGCCAGGGGGATCCCAACGGTCATCGTCACGCGATCGCGTCACCCCAGAGCAGCAGGGGCGCAGGCCCTGCAGGCCGAGTTCGCCCGGGCCGGCGTGGCTGCGACGGTGGCGGAGGGGGTGGACGCCGCCCTGGCCCAGGCCCTGGCCCTCGGCCGCCCAGGCGACATGGTTGTAGTCACCGGCTCGCTGTTCGTCGCCGCCGAGGCGCGCGAGCATTTCCTGCACATTCCGCCGGAGCTGTACGCCAGCCTGGACATGCGGGCGGGTGTGCCATGACGGACATCACGAATAGGACGGGAACATGACAGCATCAAACCACCGCCGCAGGGTCGTCGTCACGGGCATGGGGGCCGTCACGCCCCTGGGACAGTCCGTGGACGCCTTTTGGCAGAACCTGGTGGCAGGCAAATCGGGCATTGGCCCCATGACCCTGTGCGACCCGACCGCCTACCCCTGCCGCATCGCAGGCGAGGTGAAGGACTGGGATCCGGTCACGTTCATCAACGTCAAAGAGGCGCGCCGAATGGCCCGCTTCACCCAGCTCGCAGTCGCTGCGGCGCAGATGGCCGTCCAGGATGCCGGCCTCTCGCTGGAGAAGACGGACCTTACACGAGCGGGCGTGCTGCTGGGCAACGGCAACGGCGGGTTTCCCACCATTGACGAGACCATGCGCGTCATCGTCGAAAAAGGGGGCATGCGCATCTCCCCCTTCTTCTTCCCCATGATCCTCCCCAACATGGCCGCCGCAACGGTCAGCCGCATCCTGGGCGCAAAAGGGTTCTCATCCACGGTCACCACTGCCTGCGCTGCATCCACACAGTCCATCGGCGATGCAGCAGAGGTCATCCGGCGGGGCGCAGCGGACGTGATGTTCGCCGGCGGCGCGGAGGCGGGCATCAGCGAGCTGGGGCTGGCCGGCTTCTGCGTCATGCGCGCCCTGAGCAGCCACAACGAAGAGCCGCAGGCCGCCAGCCGTCCCTTCGACGCCAAACGCGATGGGTTCATTCCCGCAGAGGGCGCGGCCATCCTGGTGCTGGAGAGCCTGGAGCATGCCGTCACTCGCGGCGCGGCGATTCTGGCGGAGGTCGCAGGCTACGGGGCGTCCTCTGACGCCTACCATCCGGTGCAGCCGGAGGAGAACGGCGAGGGCGCCGCCCGGGCCATCCGGCTGGCGCTGGCGGATGCCGGCGTGACCCCTGGGGAGTTGGACTACATTAACGCCCACGGGACATCCACGCCGCTCAACGATGCCGCCGAGACCAAGGCCATCAAGCTGGCGCTGGGCGGCGAGCAAGCCTACCGCGTGCCCATCAGCTCCACCAAGTCCATGATCGGCCACGCCCTGGGGGCCGCCGGCGGGCTGGAGGCGGTGGCATGTGTCAAGAGCATCGTGGACGGGGTGATACACCCCACGGTCAACTACCAGTTCCCAGACCCGGAGTGCGACCTGGACTACGTGCCTAATCAGGCGCGGAAGAAGAACGTAAAGGTGGCGCTGTCCAACAGCTTTGGGTTTGGGGGACAGAACGCCTGCCTGGTGTTCCGGCGGTACGAGGGGTAGGCTCCCGCACGCAGGCAACCGGCTCCATGAAGGGGCAACTGGACCAGCCAATCCCAGGACGTCGCATCACATGCAAACGCCCCGCTTCTTCGTCGGGGCGTTTACGTAGGAAACAGGACACCTATCGCGGCGGCCATACTGGAGCCGCTTCCCAACAAAAAACCCACCCTTCTGGGTGGGTGCTAGGCTTGGCCTGCGGCGACTGGTGCGCCGATCCTCAGCCCGCCGAGGATGCGCTCCATTGCCATTGTGTGGCTGCACACCTTGCCAGCCACGAAGTGCTGGCACGTGCACCGCCAGGCGCCCTCCTCAAAGCTCACCTCGTGGCTGTCATGCTCGCCACGGATGGTGGCTTTCACCAAACCGATATTGATCCGTTCCGGTTCCTGAGCATACCTCTGAGCCTTCTCTACCATGCCGATGAGGCTTGAGTACATGAGCACCTCCATAGAGTCTGGGTGCTAGCCAAAGGGAACACGGTACACCTGCATCGTACCCTGCCCTGGGTAGCCGCGTCAACCAATAGAAGTAGGCATTTTGTTTGACTGGAGAAAAATGCAGTGCTAAGCTGGGTTCTGCAATCCGCTGATGAGGTGCCCTGTATGCCTATCTACGAATACGTTTGTCCAAGCTGCGACGTGAAGTTTGAGAAGCTGCGCCCCATGAGCGACGGCCGCACGGCGACGTGCCCTTCGTGCAGGCAGGAAGCCCCGCGAGTGTTCTCGGTGTTTACCGCCATCAGCACCAGCGCCGGCGGCGAGTCCCAGACATTTGCAGGCGGTGGTTGCGCCTGCTCCGGCGGCGGCGCGTGCGCCTGCGCCGCAGAGGCCTAGGCCCAGGCTTCTTACCTTGTAGTGCGTGGGCAGGCAGCTCGCCTTCCCATGTGTTGTGTTTGCCGCAAGGGTCTGCGGGGCGGCCTAGTCGGAACGGTGCGCTCCGAAATCACGTGATTTGGGCCAACGCGAACAGGGGCCGACATTGCCGGCCCCTGTTCGCGTTGCGCCTCCAGGAAACGTGGGCCCGCAGGGATGCAAGCGGCGGTGGGAAACATCGTATTACGTGAACTGCGGTAGTTTGCTCTGGGCGACGCGCAGCCTCCACTGCCGCCACCACGTCAGCAGCGTGATCGCCACAGCAATCGCCAGGGCTTCTGCAATAGTCGCCGCGCCGATGAGCAGCGTTGACTCTATCCAAAACTGCTGGGGAAACATGCGCAGCAGGAACGACGTGCGGGGGTCCAGAAGCCAGAAGTCATTGGCAAAGCTCAACTGATGAAAGATCAGGAACAAGGGCTGAAAGGCAATGAGCGCAGCGACGCCCGCGGCGCCAATGATGACCATAGTCAGGACGCTGGTCTGCAGCAAGAGACGCCGCGTCTTGGGAATGAAGTCGCTGCCCTGAACGAAGAAGCCCAGGGTGAGCCACAGGAAGAGGAACAGGAAGCACCCCTCCTGCAGGCGATAGACCAGTTGAACGAGCTGCTTCACGTCCGCCATGTGGACTACTTCCCGCTCATCAAAGAGGGGGATGCGTTCGCCCGCGACTTCGACGCGCACGTCCAGCGGCTCATAGTCCGCATTGAAGTAGTCCCGTATGGTGCGGCCCGCCTCGGCAAGCTGCTCCAGGGTAAGCCCGGTCTCCACGTCAACATCCTGCCGGGCGAACCCCCAGGTATACAGTTGCAGGCTATTGAAAGCCAGACGGACGTTGGATGCAACGAGCACAACGATGAACGCAGCGGCAAAAACGATGGTGGGGGAGAAGCGAAGCACTTTGAAGGCGATGCTCATACACGTGGATGGTAGGCTCAACGCATCGCCCTGTCAACGCGCAGAGGCGTGAGGTCCCATTGTCCCTGTACTGCCGCCCCATCTTGGAAGCTATCTCAAATCAGTTCTCTATCCCAACCTAAGAAGGCTGGGGCATCATGCCGCCTCCCTCAGCAGGCGGCGCTGCAACGCTGCTGAGCCGGTTCTGATGGTGTGGTGGTCCAGCCCAAAGCCCCTGCCCGGAACAGCCCCGATCCACCGCCTGGGGTTGGCGTCGCCGGTACCGGAGGGGTTTGTGGGACCAGAACGCGGTGGTGGGACGCTGGCGAGGGCGACACGAGTGCACCGGGAGGCTGTTGGGGGAGAGAAACGGCGTCGCGGACCGCGTA
>JACQUI010000086.1 GCA_016210395.1 Chloroflexota bacterium
ACCCCCGGGTCAGCCGGAGCTCTGCTCTGGCCAGCAAGGCCACCGGCTACCCTATCGCCCGCGTCGCAGCGAAGATCGCCATCGGCAAGCGTCTGAACGAGATCAGCAACGCCGTCACCGGCAAGACGCTGGCAGCATTCGAGCCGGCCATAGACTACGTTGTCACGAAGATACCGCGCTGGCCCTTCGACAAGTTCCCCACGGCGGACCGCCGCCTGGGCGTGCAGATGAAGGCCACGGGCGAGGTGATGGCCATTGACCGCGTCTTCGAGGCGTCGCTGCAGAAGGCGGTGCGGTCGCTAGAGCTGGGGGGGAAGTCGCTGCTGTGGGAAGACCCGAAGTGGAACCTGGGCGAAGAGGTCTCCCTGGACCAGCTCCCGCTGCACGCCAACGACCTGCGCCTGTGGGCGCTGATGGCTGCTCTGCGCCGGGGCTTCTCCATCCAAGAGCTGTCCGGGCGCACGGGAATTGACCCGTGGTACCTCGGCGGCTTGCAGAACATCGTGGACATGGAGCGCACGCTGCTGTCGGAGCCGCTGTCGTCACGGCTGCTGCGGCAGGCCAAGCGCATGGGCTTCTCCGACGAGCAGATCGGCACGCTGGCCGACCGCCTGCCCGACCAGGTGCGGCAGATGCGCAAGGAGCACGGCATCCGGCCCGTGTACAAGACGGTGGACACTTGCGCGGCGGAGTTCGAGGCGCAGACGCCTTACTTCTACAGCGCCTACGAGCAGGAGAACGAGGCGCTGCCCTTGCCCGGCCCCAAGGCCCTGGTCATCGGCAGCGGGCCCATACGCATCGGCCAGGGGATCGAGTTCGACTACTGCTCGGTGCACGCGGCGTGGGCCTTGCAGCAGGAGGGCGCCAAGAGCATCATCGTCAACTCCAACCCGGAGACGGTGTCCACCGACTTCGACACCAGCGACCGCCTCTACTTCGAGCCGCTGGACGAGGAGAGCGTCCTGGACATCCTGGAGAACGAGGCCGCAACCCCCGACGGCTCGGCGGGGCAGCCGGCAACGGTGGTGCAGTTCGGCGGGCAGACGGCCATCAACCTGTCGCAGTCGCTGGCGCGGCAGGGCATGCCCATCCTGGGCTCGTCGGCGCAGGCCATAGACATTGCCTCGGACCGGCACAAGTTCGAAGACTTCCTGGCGCGCCTGGGCATCCCGCAGCCGCCGGGGTCCACCGTCACCTCCGTGGAGGAGGGGCTGAACGTGGCCCAGCGCATCGGCTATCCCGTGCTGGTGCGCCCCAGCTACGTCCTGGGCGGGCGCGCCATGGAGATCGTACAGAACGCATCGGAGATCATCCGCTACCTCTCCTCGGCGGTGGAGATCGGCCAGGGCAAGCCCATCCTCGTAGACAAGTACATGGAGGGGCGGGAGGTGGAGGTGGACGCGGAGTGCGACGGCGTCGAAGTGCTGATCCCCGGCATCATGGAGCACATCGAGCGCGCCGGCGTCCACAGCGGCGACTCCATGTCCATCTACCCGGGCTTGACGCTGAGCCGCCACGAGGTGGACACGCTGGTGGACTACTCGACGCGCATTGCCCTGGGCCTGGACATGAGGGGCCTGATCAACATCCAGTTCATCATCATGGGCGCCGAGGCGTACCGCGACCCCGTCACCTACCGGGAGAGCCATCCCCAGGGCGACAACGGCTCGACGGTGTACGTCATTGAGGCGAACCCGCGCTCCAGCCGGACGGTGCCCTTCATCTCCAAGGTGACGGGCGTGCCTATGGTGCGCATCGCCACCAAGGTGGTGCTGGGGCGCAGCCTGAAGGACCAGGGGTACGCAGGCGGGTTGTGGCCGTACAACGGCGTGGTGGGCGTGAAAGCGCCTGTCTTCTCCATGTCCAAGCTGACGGGTGTGGACACCTACCTGGGGCCGGAGATGAAGTCCACGGGCGAGGTGATGGGCGTGGATGACAGCTTCCGCCCGGCGGCAGCCAAGGCGCTGCTGGCCAGCGGCCTGAGCCTGCGCAAGAAGGGCGCGGTGCTGGTGAGCATCAGCGACAAGGACAAGCCGGAGTCGGTGCCGCTGATGCGGGCCTTCGCCGAGGCGGGGTACAGCCTGTACGCCACGGAGGGCACGGCGGCGATGGTGCGCGCCCTGGGGCTGGATGTGACCATGATCACCAAGCGCCTCAACGAGGGCCACCCCAACGTGGTGGACGTGATCAACGACGGCACGGTCCAGGCGGTGGTGAACACCACGGGGCCCGCGACATCCGCGCTGAAGGATGGCTTCGAGATCCGGCGGGCGGCGGTGGAGCGGCGCATCCCCTGCTTCACGTCGCTGGACACGGCGCGAGCCGCGGTGGAGAGCCTGCTGCACGGCGACGGGGCGTACCGCGTGCTGCCGACGGCGGAGTACCTGCGGGAGGGGAAGAGAGCATAGGGGGACGGGCAAGCGGGCAAAAGGGCAGACATACGAGCATACGGACATACGGACAAGGGCCTCCTTCCCATGAGAAGGGGGCCTTTTTGTTGGGCTGGCAAGGCGCGCCAGCGATTCGTTTCTCTTTTTTGGGGGGAACGGATCCGATGTCCATAGCAGTTGAGGGCGGCTGGCACGGGACGCCTGGCGCGCGGTGAAGGCATCGGCTGAACATGGAACGAGGGTAGCAGACTGGGGGCGGGGTTGGGGAAGGGGGCGTGTAGAGAATGTTCAGGTTAAGCCCGGGGAAATTTGATGCCAACTCAGCCAAGCAAAAGGGCATTGCACCTTGACGCACGCAATGCTATAACGGAAGCTGCGAACCGCCCTATTTTTGGTTGGGGGAAGGCACGAAGTGATTTCATCCATTCGCATCGAGAACTATCGGGCGATACGGTCAACCGGGTTCAAGCCTCTTCGGCGGATTACACTTGTAACTGGTCCCAATAGCGTCGGCAAGACGGCGTTTCTTGAAGCCTGTTGGCTATTCCAGGGAAGACACGCACCCGTTCTATGGTGGAACGCGAACATACTGCGAGGATGGACGCCAGCTACAGGCAATCCAATAGAAGCGCTAGGATCGCCGGACCATCCTATCTCGCTCTCCGCCACTGACGAGTCAGGAAACGAAAGCGCTGTAAGCATTAGCATAGTGGGCGTATCGCAGCGAAGCTTGGGCATTGAACCTCCGGTGCAATCCCAATCTCCAGAACCTATTGTCTCTGGTTCTGCTGGTTCTGGATTCAGTACAATTTGGGGTGGCGCCCCAACAGGTACCTTGCCGATTGCTTCTTCGCATCAGGCCACGCGACCCTCCTCTCTTCGCTACGAGGTGTCCGTCACATACAAGGAGAAGGGGGTGGTGCGCGAGCTAAGAGGGAGGGTCGCCCAAGTTCCAGGAGGGGTGGAGGTGGAGTTTTCGCCTCCAGACGCACCCATAACCTCGCTTCCAACGGGCATTATCGTCCCACCGTGGCGCCGCGGTGTGACGGGAGAAGTGATCGACCGATTCTCGTCGTTCGCTAAGCAAGGCGACCAGCGGGAGCTGCTCGAAGCAGTCCGTGTTGCCGAACCGAGACTGACGCGACTTGAGGTGTTAACAGAGAGCGGCAAGCCTGACCTCTGGGGAACCCTTGAAGGCGGCGTCAGCTTGCCCGTCAGTCAACTTGGCGATGGACTTGGGAAGCTTATTGCCATATATGTTGCGATACCCCAGGCCCGAAATGGCATGGTTGCAGTGGATGAAGTGGAAGCCGGCATTCATTGGAAAAGCCTTCCAAGGATGTGGAGTTCTATCATTGAGCTGGCAAACCGATTCGATGTGCAAATTGTTGCCACCACGCACAGCGATGAGTGTGTTCGTGCTGCATATGACGCGGCGTCTGGGACATTGTGGAAGGACCAACTGGTGCTCCACAGAATGTATCGCAAGGGCAAAGAAATAGGGACTGCGGTGTATCAGGGAGAGGCATTGGCTGCTGCACTCGAATCTGGGTTTGACGTACGATGACTCTTAGGCGAGTAGCTAATGACCGACCTTTGCCCAGCGTGGAGAAAGACCGCCTTCTTTTGGTAGAAGGTCGTGACGAGGTCAACCTGATTGAAGCCGTCGTTGGGGCAGAAGCGCTCCGAAATGTCCAACTCATCGACGCTGCTGGCAAAGATAATTTCCGCGGAAGCCTAGCCAACATCTTGCTGGATGCCCAAGCGAAGGGAATTGCGGTTAGGAGCATTGGTATTGTGCGGGACGCCGATCTGTCAAGCGAGGCCGCGTCAAGTCAGTCTGCTCTGCACTAGAGCACCTGAAGCTGCCGGTACCTTCCAAGCCACGTGAGATTGCTCCGGGCGTCCCCAACACGGCTATTTTGATTGTGCCTTCGGATTCTGAACCCGGCAGCATAGAAGACCTCTGCTGGGAGTCAATCAAAGACACAAGTGCTGCCAGTTGTGTTGTTTCCTACCTGGAATGTCTTGCTGGGAAGGAAGAATTGAAGGCTCGGCTTTTGGGCAAGTCACGGGTTCATGCCTATCTGTCATCTCGTGAAGAGCCGACCACCTCTGTCGGCCTCGGGGCTAGGCAAGGCTACTGGCCGGTGAATCATCATGCTTTTGACATAGTGCGGGAATTCTGCCGTACTCTTCCGTAGTTGGTCTAGATATCTAGGAAGGCGTCTGGAAACGGGACACAATGAGGCGAGTCGAGGGTGGTCGTGGTGCGCGCATGACGAAGAAGAAAATCGGTACCGTGCTGGATGAGGAGCTGCGGCGGCGGGCGAAGGTTGCGGCTGCGCGTGGGGGAACGCTGCACTTGCGCCCTGCGGTTTGAGGGGCATAATGTATGCTGATGTGCGAGCGGAGGAGGCCGCTGTGGTCAGCGTTGGTTCCCACGGCCCGGCCAGGGGCGCTGATAGTTCGCACGACGTATCTGAAGTTGGGGCGTGATGGACCAACGGGAATGGCTCGACTTCTGTCGTCGCGATGATCTTTGCCCACGGTGTGGACGCCCCATCCCTCGTGGGACAGGCGTGGGGTCCCGTCTTTTGCAGCATAAAGTGCTACCAAGCCTTTGCATCTCGAAACACTCCTGAAGAACCACCAGAGACCGACACGAATGGCAAGTGACCTAGAGCGATACCAGACCTTAGACGGAGTTCTCCCCGCGGAGGCTCTGCAACAGGCTATAGAGGAAGGCTGGATAACTGGTGGCGACTACACTGTGCCGCCTGAGAACGTTCAACCTGCTTCCATTGATTTGCGTCTCGGTTCTATGGCATACCGCCTCCGAAGCAGCTTCCTCCCCGGGAGGCGACGTGTAAAGGATGTGCTGGCTGACAATCAAATGGGGCCTCCCATTGACTTACGCGACGGCGCAATTCTTGAGAAGGACCGTCCCTATTTGATTCCTCTCATAGAGCAAGTGCGCCTTCCACCTTGGGTACGGGCACATGCAAACCCCAAGAGTTCGACAGGGCGAATAGATGTATTCACGCGTATCATTTGTGATGGGAGTAGTGGCTTTGATCAAATCCCTCAAGGGCATTCAGGGTTTCTTTTCCTTGAAGTTATCTCGCGATCCTTTACAATCCATGTGCGGGAAAAGCTTTCGCTAAATCAACTCAGGTTGATTGTTGGCAACCCGAAGCCTGGCAATGACATTCTCCAAGGGGTGCACATGGAAACGCCCCTGCTGTATTTGTATGAAACAGAAGGACGTAACGCTTGCGCATGTCGCTGGGAGGAGCTAGCTGCAACTGAAGGGATTTTCCTGAGGGTTGACCTGGTGGGTGACAATCAAAAAATTGTGGGTTATAAGGCCAAAAAGAACAGTATGCTGCTTGATCTGACAAAGGTGGGCAGCCACCGCATAGAGGATTTTTGGGATACTGTTAGTAGCGACGAAAAGAACAAGTTAATACTGGAACCGGAAGAGTTTTACATCCTCAATTCTTCAGAAGGGGTGGCCATCCCGCCTGGTTTCGCCGGCGAGATGACTGCATATGATCCAACGAATGGTGAGCTGCGGACTCACTACGCAGGATTCTTCGACCCGGGGTTTGGGTTTTCACCTGAAGAAGGCATAACAGGCAGTAGGGCAGTTCTTGAAGTGCGCGCTCACGACGTCCCGTTTGCCCTGGAGCACAGGCAGAGAATCGCTCGCCTTGAGATTGAGAGAATGGCTGAAAGACCCAGGAAGCTATACGGCGTTTCCATAGGCTCTTCCTATCAGAATCAACGCCTTCAGTTAAGCAAGTATTTTACACCGCCCACGCGGCGCTTTGAGGGCCAGTTGCCCTTGCTTGACGTTGCTGCCGTGCGCCCAGCAAGGGGGACATCAAGAAGTTCTAGTTCCTTGGACTTCCTTCCGTAGTAGAGAAGCGACTGCCATAGAGGATATCGGCGTGGAGAAACGGCACACAGTCGGCAAGCGTGCTGAAAATGTGACGGAAGAGGATGACCGCTAAGAAGAGAATCACCACGGAGCTGGACGAGGAACTGCGGCGGCGGGGGAGGGCGATGCAGCGCTTGCCGTCAGCGAAAAC
The DNA here is from genome assembly GCA_016210395.1 of Chloroflexota bacterium. Taxonomy (GTDB): domain Bacteria; phylum Chloroflexota; class Dehalococcoidia; order Lucifugimonadales; family JACPCL1; genus JACPCL1. Next base: position 6,488 of record JACQUI010000086.1, read on the forward strand.
TCTTGACTTAGTGGTACCATATGCAGTACCGTTTGTATGGAGGAAGTGATCGGTGTCTGACCTGGATAAGCTCATCGAGCGCATCCGCTCACGACCTCCTGTGGCAGATTTCGAGGATGTGCGTAAGTTGTTGGAAGCCTTTGGATGGGTCCTCAACCGTGAAAAAGGCAGCCACGCGATGTTCACCAAAGAAGGGGAGAGGACGATTTCTGTCCCCAAAGTGCATGGCCGCAAGGTAAAGCGCGTCTACCTTGACATGATATGTGAAATCCTCGGACTGGATGACTAGGAATGACCTCATTCAAAGCTACAACTCGCAAGCCTCTTGAGCAGTACCTTGCCCTGCAATATCCGCTCAATGTCTATGCTGAACCGGAGGGCGGGTACACCGCGGTGTTCCCGGACTTGCCCGGCTGCATGACGCAGGGAGAGACGTTAGAGGAGCTTGTGGCGATGGCGGAGGACGCCCGCATCGGATGGATTGAGACGGAATACGAGCGGGGCAACGAGATTCCGCTGCCGTCATACACAGAGGAGTACAGCGGCAAGTTCAACGTGCGAATTCCGAAGTCGCTGCACCGGTCGCTGGCGGAGGCGGCGGAGCGGGAAGGCATGAGCCTGAACCAGTATGTGGTGTACCTGCTGTCGAGAGGGGACGCGCAGGCCAGAGTGGAGCGGATGCTGGAGGGGCGGAAGCCGTCTGCTTTGGCCGGCAAGCCTTCCAGGTCAGGGAAGCGGCCTTTGCGGGGGCTTCCTACGTTGATCCCACCGAGCCAGTAGCCGAAGAGGACTGGGAGGCGGCTCGGTGATTGTGCTGGACAACCACATCTGGGTGTGATGGGTGCTCGGCGGCGCGCAGTTGTTGCTGACGCAACGCATTGCCGTGGAGTCAACGCAACTGCCGGGCGAGGCGCTTGCGTCGAGGGATACCCCCTGGTGGCGGCGGGCCGATGCGCTGGCTAGCGGCTGGACAGGCTGGAGCGTGTAGTAAGGGAGATGGTTGAAGGACAAGGGAGGCCCGAGTGATGGCGTCCCTTATCCTTCCTGCAAGTCCACGATGGCTCCGGGAGCTTGAGCCTGCTCCAGGAGACGCAGCGCCTCGATGACGACCCTTCGCTGGCCCTGGCTGTCTCCCACTTTGCCGACGGTCCGGCCCAGGATGTTTGGCGTGACCACCGCACGCGGCACTTTCAGGTTCACTGCCTGATGGCGGAAGGCTCGGATATACACGACAACGGTGGAGATACCCCTCTCCTCCAGGACTCTCGCGGTGTGTCCAACGGACACGTGACACACCGGTCAGGCGCCCACAAGCAGAACGGCATCCACCTCCTTCTCCTTCAGGCGCTCGGCCCACTGGGGCGCGTACTCCTTCAAGAGCCGCAACTGCGATGTGGCGCCTATGAAAGAGTAGGCGTCGTCAGCGAGGTGACCGATGACGCCTTCCGTCTCCAGCTCCTTCAACCGGTCTATGGGAAAGACGACGTTGTGGTCCCGAAGCGCGCCCCGGATGTCATAACCTGGGTGCCGGACGCGCAACAGATGCGGCGGCGTGTCCCTGGGGATGCTCGCCAGTGCCGGGTCGCCCCTGAGAAACTCATTGATGCGAGGAATCGCCTCTTCCTGGGTCGGTCCGTTTGGCCCCAGGGGATCGTCTCCTTCCACGTACACGCCACCCGTGGAGATCAGAGCGAGCTTGGACTGGGACAGGGGCTTCGTAAGGGGCGTCCAGGGCGCCGTGTCGTAGCGGAACTGGGGCTGGGCGCCTTCCTTGGGCGTGTACCCGTACACCTGCCATTCGAAGCAATGCCGGTAAACCTCCTCGTAGTCGCCGGTGTCAAAGGCGTCACCCACCTTTTCCAACAACCCACGGAAGAACTCGGCCGCTTCCGCATCGCTCAGGTTTCTGCCGCCCAGCACCTTGAACAGCAGGTCGGTGCGGCTCCCATAGTTGAGCGACTGCCTGAACGCTTCCAAAGTCTCTTTGTTCTCTTCGCTCATTGCTCCCTCACGTGGCCTTGTCTGTTGCCGGCGCGCTGCCGGGCGGGCCAAACAGCTCCCGTGGCTCCCATGACGCTCGTTGGAGACGATACCCGGGGCCCAGGGTTGGTGAAACGATTTGGCAACTGGGCCTTGCCAGGGCGTCTGGAGCTGCGTGCGGCGTCGCAGGGCGATTCTAACGCCGCGTCAGGAGAGGCTGCATGCCCCCGACGCACTGGCCTTGGCTACTTCTTGGCGTGTTCCTTTTGGGCGTGCGCCATCAATTCTTGCTGGGACTGGAACACATTCCCGCACTTCGCGCATTTGATCTCGGCCATAGTTGTACCTCCAACTGCCTGGTAGTGAGTGTTGCCACAGCGCCCTGCGACGCCCGTCAGTGCACCCGGGTCCGACAGCCGTCCTACCCTGGCTTGGTCCCGGGTCAGACCAAGGCAACACCAGTATGTGCCAGCCCCACCGAGAGCGATGTCGTTTTGCCGACAGCTCCAGGGTTTGATGATCGGCTGTCTCCTTGAGATTCGGACATCTCACCGGACTGCAAACTCTCCGAAGCCGGGGAAGCGATGGGCAAAGAAAACGAAAAGACCGAGCCTTTCCCTAGGTTGCTCTCCAGCCAGATACGGCCCTGCATCAACTCCACCAGACCCTTCACGATGTACAGACCCAGGCCCGTGCCTCGTATTCCCTGGGTCTCCGGCGTGCGTATCCGGGTGAATGACGTGAACAGGCGCGCCTGGTCTTCCCTGGAGATCCCCATTCCCTGGTCTGCAACGCTCACGATCACTTCCCGTTGGCTAGGCTCAATGGCGGCGGTGATGGCCACCTCTCCGCCCTTGGGGCTATATTTGACGGCGTTCGAGACGAGGTTGATGAGCACTTGCAAGAGCTTTTCCTCGTCAGCGGAAACCAGCGGAAGCATGGGTGGAATGCGGACGAGCAGCGTGTGGTTGGTGATCGTGGGTTGAATGATGGCCACCACTCGCTCGGCCACGTCCGTCAGTGACAGCGGCTGCAAGTTCACAGTGATACGGCCCGATTGAATACGTGACACGTTCAGCATGTCGTCTACTATGGCCGCCAGCCTGTTGCCATCGGCAATCATGTGGTCCAGCCAAGCGACGCGCGTGTCCGGCGGAGGCTCCCTGTCCCGCAGAAGCTCAGCAAAGCCTACGATGGTGGTCAGCGGCGTCCGCATCTCGTGGGAGGCAACGGAGACAAACGCATCCCGCCGCCTTTCCAGGTCCCGCTCTTCGCTGACGTCCCGAAGCAACAAGCCCGTCAGTGATTCCTCTGCGCTGGCCAGTATCGTGAACGGGGCCACCAGGATGACGCGTCCCCCGAGGAGATGGACCTCAACAGCTTTCGCTTTGCCCTCTTTCGCTGCGGCGATTGCTCCTTGCAAGGCGTTTGCAGATTCAGGGTTCTCCAGACGGTGGTCCAAGTGCTCCAGGACAACGTCAAAGCTCTTGCCGACCACGTCCCCAGGCTTCATTCCCCACAGGTAATAGGCGGCCACGTTGCAATAGCGGACCGAGTCGCTTGCGTCCAGTACGACAAGCCCCTCGGTCATGCTTTCCTGGACTGCCGCCAGCGTGCTCCGCTCTCGCGCAAGGGCTTCGTAGAGACCAGTCAGGTCTTGCGCCATCTGGTTGAAAGAGGAGGCGAGTTCCCCCACCTCATCCTTCCCCCTCACCGAGATGCGGTGTTGAAGCCGTCCGGCGCCGAATGCCCTTGCCCCGGCTACAACTGCCCGGAGCGGGCCGGTGATCGTCGTGCTGAATAGCCAGGCCAGGATGGCCCCCACCACACCCAGGAGGGCGACGCTCAGGAGCATCGAGGCCCGCATATCCCGGATGTCGCGGAAGGCGTCGCTCGCCGGCAGGGTGGCCACAACTCGCCACTGCAAATCGCCCACCTTAGTTGAAGCGCCAACGACCTTTGTTCCCGTGTCGTCTTTGAAGCGCAAGAGGTCGAGGTCATTGACCTTCTGTGCAGCGAGCAGGTGGATTGCTTCGCTCTGGTCAACAGAGTGGCCTGAAAGCGGGGACACGATGCCTATCTCTGGGGTAAGGAGATAGGTGCGCCCATGGCCGCCAAGGCCGGGATCGGGGGCAAGAAGGGCCTTCAAGGCGTCGCTTTCCAGCAGGACCACAAGAAACCCGTCCTTGGGTTGAGAGGAGAACAGGAGGGGCGCGGATGCAACAAGACGCGGGCCCTTGCCGTCGCCGGACGGCGGTAAGAATGTAAGCGTTGGAGCGCCGGTATCTAGACTCAGCTCGCCGTTTGTGGGCGCATCTACGGTTGAGGCATAGACCAGTTGGCCAGCGCCGTCATACAAGGCTATGTCCTGAACGGCGCTCGCATGCGCGTGCAAATCCCGGACGGCCTGGTCAAGCCGTTGCTTGGCCGCCTGGGCCTCAGCGCTGTCAGGGTTGCTGAGCTGTGCTGGGTCATGTACACCGGACGCGGTGACTGTGAGGCTGGCAAGGGCAAGCTGCGCGTCTAGCCAGTCCATGATGTTTTCGCTCTTCAGGGCCACGACAGACCGGAGGTGAAGGGCGGTATGTGTAGTAACGCCGCGCTGGCCCAGGTACAGTCCAATTGCGCCGGCAATCAGCATGGGCAGGATTGTGAGCGCCACTGCACCCATCACAAACTTACGGCTGAGGTTGACGTGTCGCCCAATCATGGGTTTTCCAGCACTTCCTATTCGAGGTCGCTATATTAAGGGGTACTCAACGCCTCCACTTCCTCCACACTACAGGCTCTCATCTGTTGAGGCGCTTGCGCCGGGGTCCCGTTGCCGCCAGCAGTGGGAGCTAGTGGCAACGGTTTCCGCCTCGCTTGCCCGCGTATCCTTCGCGCCCCCCACGACTGCCGCTTTCATTTCGCCGGAATGCGGGCGCGAGCAGCCGAGCTCACCAGC
>JACQUI010000087.1 GCA_016210395.1 Chloroflexota bacterium
CGGAGAGCGGATGGGAAGTTCTTACTCGTGTATGAATTCTTCTCCGACCCGCCCCCAAATCAGCGGGACCGCTGGCTATACGCCAGGTTCTCCGACGACGGCGTCACCTTCGAGCCCGCGGCGCTGCTGCCTAACACCGGGTTGGACCGCAGCCCGACGGGCGGCGTCTTTCAGTCGGTGCCGGACCTCATCGCGCTGCCGGACGGCTCGCTCCGCCTCTACTACGTGGCAGGCGGCCTCTCGGTGGCCAGCATGCGGAGCACCGATGGAGGCCAGACCTGGGTTCAAGAGGCGGGCTATCGCCTGCTGTCAGTGGTGATGCCTTCCGGGCGCTACGGCGTCTTCGTGGACCCGGACGTCATCCGGCAGCCGGACGGCACGTTCTTTATGTACTTCGCCTACAGCGAGTTCGAGCCCCAGTGCGGCGGGCTGGGGTGTCAGCGCATCCGCCTCGCCCGCTCCAGCGATGGCCTGAACTTCACCGTTGACCCTGACCCGCTGCTTGTGCCCTCCACTGGCGTGCCGGGGCTTGTGGACCCGGACGTGTACCAGGCCGCCGACGGCCGCTGGTACATGCTGTTCGGGGAGCACGGCTCGGGCGAGCCCATCAGGCTACGGATCGCCGTTCGCGCCGACTGAGGGCCCAGTGCGGCGACTTCGGGTACGCTTCCTATAACCCCCTGGGGACGGGCCTGGGTCTGCGTCAGGCAGCAGACCACCCACTCCCTGGTCCGGGGAGAGGTCCAGACCGCCCCCAAAGGGTACTTCTACCAGGTCTGGCATCCGCCCGCGAACGCCTACGTCGCCGGGTACCAGTGGCGCTACGCCACCGCCGAGGAGATCAGACGGCTGGGAGCCAACAACGCCGGCCTGATACCGCTGCTGCCGGAGCAGATGGTGCAGGGGCGCGTCGCCTTCGAGGTGCCCGCCGACGCCCGGCCCACGGAGGTCAGCCTCTTCGGCCTGCCCGCGCGTGTCTCGCTGGACGGGCGGCGGTAAACGCCAGGAATGCTGTCGACACGTCAATAACAAGCTGAGCTACTCAGGACGTTTGCGAGGGACAGTTGGAAAGTCTTATCTGGACTGCAAGGCGCGGGAAGGTCTCCGTCGCTTGATTTCTTTGATCAGGGTGTCATAGACACGCTTCCCTTCCTTGGGTAGGGCTTCATACTGAAGGCTGCCAGGCACTGCTGAGGAAATAAGTTCCTCCTGAAATCTAAGGGTCTGTTCCACGACGTTCCGATACCGTTGACCAGCGTAGTCCACAGGACCTTGGCGAGACAAATCAATGGAAACCGTTCCCTCATTGAATCTCACGACAGCCAATCGTTGCTGTGTGAAGATATGACCCAAGCCTGTCTGGATGTCGCTGACCGAATCTCTCACAAAATCCGTGTCATAAATCCTTGGGGGAATCCAAGAAGGGCCGTCAGGTATCATGCGCTCAGGCCCCCCCAAGATCGGCTGGTAGAAGTCGAGAGCCGGTTCCTCAAGTCTCATCCGAATCAATGGATACTTGCGCTTTCGATAGCCTGCAGCAGCCACCACATGAAATACTCCTTGGGGATCGCAGTGCGCGGACTTTACGAAGGGCAGGCCCAGCCTAGGTGCGAGCAACATCAGGTTTGAGGCGTTGAAGAAAAGGAGCTGATTAACCTTTAGTGTGAAGCACGAAGGCATCCATTGAAAAACAAGTGAGTTGACGCCGAAGAATGTCAGCCCCGTCGGTGAATTCCGTGCCGAATAGATCAGAAGACACCTGTCAGACCTTCTGATGCGCCTGGTTATATCGAACGAAGGCCGGATACCGAATGGGTTGCCTGTCAGTTGCAGCCAACCCAACCAGAGCCCAATCCGGATCTTGTCGAACCAATCCAGTAGAACGTTGACTTCGTCAGGTGTGATTGGCTGTGCTTCAAGGAGCTTGCCCATGACTGGCTTGGCAGTTGACTCCAGGCTTGAAAACTGCTCATTGCACAGTGAGCAGGCAGGAAAGACGAACCTATTGAAGCCAAACATGGTCGTGCCGAGGTTATCCCTGACAAGTGGATCGACGTGAAACGGGCGAGCGGGATCGCCCGTCACTCTGATAAGCCATTGAGGCAGAACGTGCTCCTTCGTTTTCCTGACGGGCCGTTTCCCGCAGAAGATGCAATGCCTCAGCCGCTGGCCCGAGGCGTCCTGCTTTTCTGGCTCGCCGTCAGCGACAGGGCCGGTATCCGCGGCGGCCATTAGCTTCCCTCATGGGCATGCAGGCGGGCGGTGCAGGGGCCAGGAAGCCATCTTTGGCAAGCCTTTGCTGGCTCCTTCACGATCCACTCCCCCCTCAGTGCTTGAAGTGCCTAACCCCTGTAAGCACCATCGCCATGCCCGCCTTATCGGCGGCGGCGATGATCTCCCCGTCGCGGATGGAGCCTCCCGGCTGGATGATAGCCGTCACGCCCGCCGCGGCGGCCGCCTCGACGCCGTCGGGGAAGGGGAAGAAGGCGTCCGAGGCCAGCACCGACCCCTGCGCGCGCTCCCCGGCCCGCTCCACCGCCAGCTTCACGCTGGTGACCCGGTTGGGCTGGCCAGCGCCCATCCCCAGCAGCGCCCGGTCGCGCGCCAGGACGATGGCGTTGGACTTGATGTGCTTGACGACCTTCCAGGCGTAGCGCAGGTCGGCCACCTCCGCGGGCGTGGGCGAGCGCTTGGTCACCGGCTTCAGCTCGATGCCGTCGTCGGGGTAGGCGTCAGGCGTCTGCACCAAGAAGCCGCCCCGCACCCGGCGCAGGTCCAGGTAGCGGGCGTTGGGCGAGGGCGTCACGGCGGGCCCCGTCGCCAGGATACGCAGGTCGCGCTTGCGCTTTAGCCGCTCCAGGGCGGCGGGGGCAAACTCGGGGGCGATGACAGCCTCGTAGAAGGTGGGCGCCAGGGCCTCCGCCGTCTCCAGATCCACGGCCACGTTGCAGGCGACGATGCCGCCGAAGGCGGAGACGGGGTCGCCGGCGAGGGCCCGTTTATAGGCCTCGGCCAGCCGCTCGTGGGTGGCCAGTCCGCAGGGGTTGTTGTGCTTGACGACGCACACCGTGGGGCCGCTGAAATCGCCGACGGCGCCCAGGGCCGAGTCCAGGTCCAGGATGTTATTGTAGGAGAGCTCCTTGCCGTGGAGCTGCCGCGCCCAGGTGACGCTGTGGCTGACCAGGACGCCGGGGCTCACGTCGGCGTAGAAGGCGGCCTGCTGGTGGGGGTTCTCGCCGTAGCGCAGGCTGTAGCGTTTATTCATGGCTATCGTCATTTCCTCGGGGAAGCCGTGGGCGTCCTGCCGCAGGTACTCGGCGATGGCGGTGTCGTAGATGGCCACGTGCTGGAAGGCCTTCTGGGC
>JACQUI010000092.1 GCA_016210395.1 Chloroflexota bacterium
AGATCGGCCTGGTGGACCGCATCTTCACTCGGGTGGGCCTGCAGGACGACCTGGCCACCGGCCAATCTACCTTCATGGTGGAGATGGTGGAGACGGCCAACATCCTGCACCACGCCACCAGGCGATCCCTGGTTATCCTGGACGAGATTGGCCGGGGGACCAGCACCTACGACGGCCTCTCCATTGCCCATGCCGTTGCCGAGCACATCCACAGCCACCCGCGCCTGGGCTGCCGCACCCTCTTCGCCACCCACTACCATGAGCTGACCGAGCTTGCCCGCCGGCTCCCCCGCGTCCGCAACTACTGCGTGGCCGTGGCCGAGGACGACGGGCGCATCGCCTTCCTGCACCGCATCCTGCCCGGCGCAGCCGACCGCTCCTACGGCGTCCACGTCGCCCAGCTTGCCGGCCTGCCGCGCGAGGTGGTCCAGCGCGCCTGGGCTTTGCTTGCCGACCTGGAAGGCAGCCGCGACGGCGCAGCCCCCCCGCCGGATGCAGCGGACGCCCCGCCGGCCGCGCGGCCCACCACCGGTGCCGCCTCCGCCCGCCGTCGCCGCGCCGAACCGCCTCAGCTCTCCCTCTTCCCTGCGCCGTCGCCCGTCCTGACAGACTTGCTCTCCCTTGACCTCAACGCCATGACACCCCTGGAAGCGCTCAACAAGCTCTTCGAGCTGCAGGCGAAGGCGAAGGGCTCAGGCTGACGGACTGTTTGTTCACACACAGCGTAGGGGTGGCGTATCGCCGCCCAACGCTGTCCCTCCTCCCTCAGTGGAAGGGAACCACAGGGAGAGGTCAACAGCCACAGTGTTGTATCATAGGGCTACCACATGGCCGCTGGAGATCAGATGCAACCGCTTATTGAGGAGAAGAGGTCTGAGATAGCGGCGCTCTGCCGCCGGTTCTACGTGCGGCGGCTGGAGGTCTTTGGGTCTGCGGCGGGTGATGACTTCGACCCAGACCGGAGCGACGTAGACCTCCTCGTGGAGTTCGAGCCTGATTTCCCCATGGCCGCTCTTGACGCCTACTTTGGTTTCAAAGAGGCAATGGAGACGTTGCTGGGGCGGCCAGTGGACCTTGTCATGCCCTCAGCTATCAGGAACCCCTTCTTGCGCGAGAGTATCGACCGTAGCCGGGCCTTGCTGTATGCAGCCTGAATCTCGCAAGTACCTGTGGGACGCCCTCGACGCAGCCAACGCTATCGTCGAGTTCGTAGAGGGAAAGAGCTGGGACGAATTCGCGCAGAGCAGGGTGCTGGGTTCGGCAATCGAGCGCCAGTTTGAGGTCATAGGTGAAGCGCTGGGCCTCTTGGCGAAGAGTGATCCTGAAACGGCGCGCCGGATTCCAAATCTCAGGCGCGCCATTGATTTTCGTAACGTCCTCATCCACGGGTACGCGTCAGTGGACAAGACGATTGTCTGGAGAGCCATCCACCAGAGCCTGCCGCAACTCCGTGCCACACTTGAAGCACTTCTGCGGGAACCGCCCTCGATGTAACGGGCGCGGGCAACCGGCTGGATGAACCCGCTATCCCCTTCCTCTTCAGAAGAGGGGGAGCAAGAAGGGGTGATGTCTTCCCCCCTTGTGCTATAATCCGCCCAACCTTCGCACAAGGAGACGCCATGCTCTACGATGCCCAACGCGGAGACATCTCCATCGCCCTCGGCGGCGACGCCATGATTACCCGCAGGATGCGCCCCTTCAAGGAGGACCGCTTCCTCCAGCTCGTGGACATCTTGCGCAACGCCGACGCCACCATCCTCAACCTGGAGATGCTCTTCCACGACTACGAGGATAGCTGGATGTTCAGCGGCGGCACCCCAACCCGCTCCGACCCCCGCAACATCGAAGAGCTCAAGTGGATGGGCGTGGATGCCGTCACCACCGCCAACAACCACGCTTTCGACTTCTCCGAGGGCGGCTTCCTCACCACCCTGCGCCACTGCAACGAGTTCGGCCTGCCCCAGGCCGGCGGCGGCAAGAACATGGACGAGGCCCGCGCCCCCGCCTTCGTGGACACCGCCAAGGGCCGCGTCGCCGTCCTGGGCGCCACCAGCTCCTACAGCGAGCAGTCCCGCGCCGGCATGGGCCGCCCGGACTTCGTCGGCAAGCCCGGCGTCAACGGCGTCCGCCATAACGTGGCCCACACCGTTACCCACCCCGTCTTCGATGCCCTGAAGCTGGCCAACAAGGAGCTGGGCTACGAGGATCTGCAAGCGGCGTCCCGCGCGTTCGGCTTCAGCGGCAACGTCCGCGCACCCAATCCCGCCACCGAGGTCCAGTTCATCAACACCCGCTTCACCGTGGGCGAGGAGTTCTCCCGCAAGACCGCCTGCAACAAGGAAGACCTGGACGGCATCAGCAAGTGGATCCGCGACGCCAAACAGCAGGCCGACTGGGTCGTCTACGGCTTCCACTCCCACGAGAGCGGCCCCACCGGCGAGATGCACGGCGGCGGGCGCACCTCGCCCCCGGAGTTCCTGGTGGAGTTCGCCCACTGGTCCATTGACCAGGGCTGCGACGTCTTCGTCGGCCACGGCCCCCACTTCCTCAAGGGCATCGAAATCTACAAAGGCAAGCCCATCTTCTACAGCCTGGGCCACCTCATCATCCAGAACGAGACCGTCCCCTGGGTCCCCTCGGAAGGCTACAACAACTTCGGGTTGGGCTACGAGCACACCCCCGGCGACTTCCAGGTGGCCCGCACCGACCACGACCGCCGGGGCTTCCCCGCCGACCCCGCCTACTGGCGCACCATCGTCCCCATCGTCAACTTCGAGGGCCGCAAGCTGAAGGACATCCGCATCTACCCCATCGAGCTGGGCTACAAGCTGCCTGTGCCCCAGCGCGGACGCCCGCTCCTTGCCTCCCGCGAACACGGGCAGGAGACGCTGGAGTGGCTGCAGCAGCTCTGCCAGCCCTACGGCACTCGCATCAGTATCGAGCACGGCACGGGGCTGATTATGGGGTAGCGTGACCCGTCAACGGAAACGAGGAGACCCCATCGACACGCGGTGGGATCTCCTCGTTTTCTCTGCTCTTCCTCTCCCTTGGGAGAGGACTGAGGTGAGGGCCATTCCCTACAGCCCCGGCGCGCCCCTCAGGAAGGGGTTCCCCTGCTTCTCACGGCCAATCGTCGTCTGGTTGCCGTGCCCCGGGTACACAACCGTCTCCTCCGGCAGCGTCAGCAGCTTGCCGAAGATGCTCAGCAGGAGCTGCCTGCCGTCGCCGCCGGGCAGGTCGTACCGGCCGATGCTCCCCTGGAAGAGCGTGTCGCCCGTGAGCGCAAGCCCGTGCCCGTAGAGGCAGATGCCGCCCGGCGTGTGCCCCGGCGTCTCCAGCACCTGGAAGCGCAGGCCGCCCACCTCCAGCGCGTCGCCCTCCGCCAGGTAGCGGTCCGGCGCAGGCGGCGGCTGATAGTCCGCCACCGCCTGCCGCGCCCACTCGCTCTCCTTCAGCAGCGGCAGGTCCGCCTGGTGGATCGCGTACACCGCCCCCGTCGCCGCCTTCACCCCCGCCACCGCCGACGTATGGTCGCCGTGGCCGTGCGTGTTGACGATGAGCTTCGCCGTCAGCCCCAGCCGCTGCACCTCGTAGACGATGCGTTCCGCCTGCGCGCCGGGGTCAACGACGATGCACTCCTTCGCCGCCTGCGAGCCGATGATGTACACGTTCTCCATGAACGGCGCCACAAC
>JACQUI010000089.1 GCA_016210395.1 Chloroflexota bacterium
GGATGGACCTCGACGATAACCGGATCAGCGACGTCACGCCTCTGGCGCCACTCGCCAACCTGACCTGGCTCGAACTCCGTAACAACAGGAGCGGCGACATCTCGCCTCTGGCCTCACTCGCCAGCTTGTCGTACCTCGACCTCTGGCACAACCAGGTCAGCGATGTCTCGCCCCTGACCGCACTCCCCAAACTTTCCTGGGTCCGCCTTGGAAGCAACCCGTTGAGTCCGGAGAGCATGAATGCGCACATCTCCACCCTCAAGTCGAGAGGCGTGTTCGTGGTGTTGGGGGCCGGCTTCGCCTAGCTGGGCGCGTATCTGGGGACTACACCTTGATGGGCGTACGGTAGGCGCCAGTTTTCTGCGCCCGCCCCACAGAGGGGTTCTCCCAAGAAACAAAACGAATCCCAGATACAAGCCCAATCTGAAAAGGCCACTGGAACAGGGAAAAACGAATCCCCGGCCCGCTTGCCCCCTTGCTCACCTCCACTTCTTGCCCCTTCCCTTCTAGGGAAGAGGTCAGGGGTTAGGTCCGCTCCTTACCCGCCGCCCGCCCGTATGTCCGCGTGCCCGCCTTCCCGTGTACACTCCTGCCCAAATCTGTAATACTTTGGCGCGTTCTTCGTATCAAGGGTTGACGGGCGGGAGTCAGCTCAGGAGACCCCTTTGTTGTTCTTCGCCTTGCAAGCAGGCCCGGCCGACAAGGTGGACCAGCGCACAGCCGAAGCCTTTGCCCGGCTGTACGAAGAGTTTTTGCCCAAGGTGTTCCACTATTTCAGCTACCGCATCCTGGATACGCAGCTCGCTGAGGACCTGACCTCCGCCGTGTTCGAAAAGGCCCTGGCCAAGTTCAAGGGCTACAACGCATCCAAGGCAAGCTTCTCCACCTGGGTCTTCACCATCGCCCGAAACACACTGATAGACCACTTCCGTGTGGAGGGCCGCCGCCGGACCTCCAACCTTGACGCCGCTGCCGAGCCGACTGATGGGAGCCCCTCTCCGGAAGAGGCGGTCGTGAAGGACGAGGAGCGACGCAGGCTGCTGGCCTGCATCGCGCGGTTGCCGGAGACGGAGCAGGAGATCATCACCCTCAAGTTCGGCGCGGGAATGACCAACCGTCAGATCGCCGGCCTCCTGGGACTTGGCGAGTCGAACGTCGGCGTCATCCTCTACCGGGCGGTGCGCAAGCTCCGGAACAGTTTTGGGGAGGTGGGGTCTTGAACAACCAGCAACAGCGAGAGCAGCAGTTCTCTGAAAACCTCGACCGCCTGCTCGCGGGCCAGGACATCGGGCCCGCAGCCCCTGACCCGGAGGCCCAGGCCGACCACGCGTTCGCCCGCACGATGCTTGCCCTGCGGAGCGAGCCTTCGCCACAGTTCCGCGCCGAGCTCTGGGCGCGCCTGTCCGACACAATGGAGCGCAAAGCCACCCGCAGCCCTGCTTGGTACGCGCGTCTGTGGCCTCGCCAGGCGATCCGGCAGGTGGCGGTGGTGACGGCGGCCGTGCTGCTCGTGTTTGGCGTTGCATCGGTCCTCACGCGGTCGCTTCCAGCAGCTCCGGACGCCGTTCCCGGCGTCATCCTGGCTGTCTCCGCAGCAACAGACCAGACCGCCTACCGGCGCGGCGAGCCGGTCGGCATTGAGGTGACTTTGAAGAACAACACGGATGGCCCATTCCATCTCGACCGCTTCCCGCCCATCCTCAGCCTCATGCGCGCCGATACCAACGCGCCCGTGTACACCTTCTCCGCGGGCCAGTCCGACCGCACCCTTGCCCCAGACCAGTCGGTAACCTTCCGCCTCATCTGGGACCAGCGCGACGACAAGGGCCGGGCCGTGCGCGGGGGGGCCTACTACCTGGAGCTGGAAGACCTCGACTACAACGGCGAAGCCCTGAAGCTCGAACTGGAACGGCGGGTGCAGTTTGAAATCAAGGAGACAGCGTAAGGGAAAACCGTAAGGGCCTGTAATACTTCAGCCCCTCCCTCGTATAACTCATCGCAAGGAACATCGTGAGAAGGAGGGCGTCATGAACAAGACAATGGCGGTTGCCTCTACGATTGCGTTCGTCGTTTTCATGGCATTCCTGAGTGCCTGTGGGGCTCAGGAGACCCCCCATGCCCCCGGAGATCAGGGTCCCCCCGGATCCGCAGGCCCAGGCAACAACATTGGCCTCTCCGCAGGCGGGGCAAAGGACATCAGCAACTTCCGCGAGAACATCCGCAACGACTACCTGCCCCTGCCCACCGATGTCACGTATGAAGGCCTCTTCTATGACTACTACTTCGATACCGGCGCCGCCAGGCCTGCCAACAAGCTCTACAGCCCCTCCTATGGCTACGCCGTCAGCCGCGATCCGCTATCAGGCAAGGTGGACTACTACCTCTCGGTGGGCCTCAACTCCGGCATCAAGGAGAGCGACTTCCAGCGCAAGAAGCTGGACCTGGTCATCGTGCTCGACAACTCCGGGTCTATGGGCGAGAGCTTCAACCAGTATTACTACGACCGCGCAGGAGCAAGGCGCGACGCCTACGCCGAGGAAGGCGGCTCCAGCCTGCGGAAGATGGACAGCGCCGCCAAGTCGGTGACCTACATCCTCGACCAGCTCACCGGCGACGACCGTGTCGCCATCGTCACCTTCAACAGCAGGGCCGCCCTTGTGCAGCCGATGACGCCGGTCTGGGACCTCGACATGCGCGACCTGCAGGAGCGCGTCCTTGACATCACGGCCGGCGGCTCCACCGACCTGGAAGCGGGGCTCGATATGGCGACACGCCAGTTCCGCAACCTGCGCGAGGCGGACAGCTATGAGTTCGAGGACCGCATGATCGTCCTCACCGACGCACAGCCAAACACGGGCGACTTCAGCTCCAGAGGGCTGGGGGGTACGCTGGAGGAGAACGCCCGCAACCGTATCTACGCCACCTTCATCGGCATCGGCGTGGACTTCAACAGCGACCTCGTCGAGCGCATCACCAAGATCAAGGGCGCCAACTACTACTCGGTCCACTCGCCACGGCAGTTCCGCGAGCGCATCCAGGACGAGTTCGACTTCATGGTGACGCCGCTGGTGTTCAACCTGGAGTTGCGATTCAAGTCCTCGGGGTGGAGCATCGACAAGGTCTTCGGCAGCCCGGAGGCGGACCAGGCCACCGGCCGCCTCATGTCTGTCAACACCCTGTTCCCCTCAAAGGCCCTCGACGGCGAAGTCAAGGGCGGCCTGGTCCTGCTGAAGCTGCGCAAGACCTCCTCCGCTCCTGACCCGGAGGTGGTCCTTGAAGTGTCCTATGAGGACCGCGACGGCCGGGAGGACGGCGACCGTGCAGCCATCTTCCTTGAAACCGAGAGGCCGGACTACTACGGCAACAGCGGTATCCGCAAGGGCATTCTGCTCACCCGCTACGCCTCTCTCCTCCAGAACTGGATGATTGACGAGCGCGAGCACAGGGATTCCAGCCGCTCCTGGCAACCCCGCATGGGCGACGACACAGGCATCGTCATTCCCAGCCTTGCGCGCTACAGCCAGTGGGAGAGGCAATCCCTGCCCCTGACCGTCTCCGAACCCTACCGGCGCATGTTCGTTACGTTCACCAGGTACTTCGCCGACGAGATGCAGGACATCGGTGACGATACTCTAGACCAAGAGTTGACCGTGCTCCGCCATCTCAGCAGATCATAGCTGCGGGGACCCGCCACATTGGTAGGGGCGACGCATGCGTCGCCCCTACCAATGATTTCCTTCCCTTTAGGGAAGGGCTAGGGGTTAGGTCTCTCCCCCTGCCCCTTTGCCCGCTTGCCCGTTTGCCCTCTTGCCCACTTCGGCGTACACTTGTCCTACCATGACCCTCTTCGAGCACAACCGCCGCCAGCGCCAGGCCCGCACCGCCCCTCTGGCCGCCCGAATGCGCCCCCAGACCTTCGACGAGCTGGTCGGCCAGGAGCACATCGTCGGGCCGGACCGCGTCCTGCGCCGCAGCATCGAGGCCGACGCCATCCCCTCCATCGTCCTCTGGGGCCCGCCCGGCTCCGGCAAGACCACCCTGGCCCTCATCGTCGCCAACGTCACCCACGCCCACTTCGAGCAGGTCTCCGCCGTCACCGCAGGCGTCGCCGACCTCCGCCGCATCATCGGCGAGGCCCGCGACCGCCTGGGCATGACCGCCCAGCGCACCATCCTCTTCGTGGACGAGATCCACCGCTTCAACAAGGCCCAGCAGGACGTCATCCTGCCCCATGTCGAGGACGGCACGGTCACCTTCATCGGCGCGACCACCGAGAACCCTTCCTTCGAGGTCAACGCCCCCCTCCTCTCCCGCTGCCGCGTCTTCACCCTCAACGCCCTCACCGACGACGACATTGGCGTGATCGTAGACCGCGCCCTGGCCGACGCCGATCGCGGCCTGGCCGCCATGCGCGCCGCCCTCGATCCCGACGCCCGGAAGCTGTTGCTGAGCACCGCCAACGGCGACGCCCGCGTGGCCCTCACCGCCCTGGACCTGGCCGTCGCTTCCACCACGCCCGACGCCGCCGGCGACCGCGTCGTTGAGCTGGCCACCATCGAAGACGCCCTCCAGCGGCGCTCCCTCCAGTACGACCGCGCCGGCGACCTCCACTACGACACCATCTCCGCCTTCATCAAGTCCGTCCGCGCCTCCGACCCCGACGCCGCCCTCTACTGGCTGGGCCGCATGATCGAGGCTGGCGAAGACCCCCTCTTCATCGCCCGCCGCATCGTCATCCTCGCCTCCGAGGACATCGGCATGGCCGACCCCATGGCCCTGCCGGTAGCGGTCGCCGCCCAGCAGGCCGTCCACTTCATCGGCATGCCGGAAGGCCGCATCCCTCTTGCCGAGGCCACCGTCTACCTGGCCACCGCCCCCAAGAGCAACACCGCCTACATGGGCCTGGAGCGCGCCATGCAGGACGTCCGCGCCACCCGCAACGACCCCGTGCCCCTGCACCTGCGCAACGCCGTCACGGGCCTCATGAAGGACCTTGGCTACGGCAAGGAGTACAGGTACGCGCACAGCTATCCCGAGCACTTCGCCGGCCAGCACAACCTGCCGGACAACCTCAAAGGCAAGACGTACTACGAGCCGGGCGAGTTGGGGTACGAAAAAGAGGTGGCGGAGCGCCTGAAGCGGCTGTGGGGGAGCAGAGGGAAGCAGGAGGAATAGGCAGGATTGTGGCCTTCCCGCAGAGGAAGTCTGATTCTTGCGCAAGATTCCCCTCGAGTATCATACGCATTTCCGAACCTCGTGCAAGGCTGGATTTGCCGTGTATCCCAAACGTATACCATTTCTATCCCTTTTTGTTCCTTTTGTATCCCGTGTCCCCTCGCTAGGCTTTTTATCCAGAGACCTATATGTCCTGTAACCAATTCTTGGTGCTATTGCACCTTGCTCAACATACTGAGACTAACGTAGACAACGCTACGTAGGTCTCTCGCGTAGTCTGTGCAATACAGTAGAGGACACCCCATGGACACCAAGGTGCTTGTCATAGACGACGAGGAGTCGTTGGCGGCGCTGGTGAAGGCGGTGTTGGAGGGGGAAGGATACAAGGTCGCGAAAGCCGCCGATGGAAAGGAGGGGCTGAAGGCGTTCTACACCTTCCGCCCAGAGCTGGTGGTGCTGGATGTCCTCATGCCCGCCATGGACGGATGGCAGGTGCTGGAGCGTATCCGGGAGGTCTCGGAGACGCCGGTGATCATGCTGACCGCCTTGGGGCAGGAGCACCAGATCGTGAAAGGCCTCAAAGGCGGCGCTGCCGACTACATGGTGAAGCCCTTCCGTACGGCGGAGCTTGTCGCCAGGGTCGAGGCGGCCCTTCGCAAATCGCACGCTGCCCCTGACAGCAACGACTATCACGACGCAGCGCTCAGGGTGGACTTCCCCAGGCACGAGGTCTATTTCCGCGGAGAGCGGCTAGACCTGTCGCCCCGGGAGTTCCGCCTTCTGGGGGTCCTCGTTAAGAACGCGGGCAAGGTCATGACCGCAACCAATCTGCTTGACCAGTGCTGGGGAGAAGGGGAGGGGGGCGCGGAAAGCCTGCGTGTTTACATCGGCTACCTGCGCAAGAAACTTCTGGACGATGCGCGGCGGCCATCCGTCATCGAGACCGTGCGCGAGTTTGGCTACCGGTACTGCCCGCCTAGCGGGTGATGTACCAACCGGCCAGCCCGTACATGCCTGACCCAACCCATATCTCGGCATTGCTGGTCATCGTGCCCGCAGCCGCCGTCGTGCTCACCACGCCCATCGCTGTCACTACGGCAGACGGCCATGTGTATAGGGTGTACGAGAACTCGTCAAACGTAATCCACGCCTCGTTCCAGTATTCCCCTGGCCCGAGCGCGGCCTGCGTCTGGAAGGTGAGCGTAAGCTGCGCGCCCGGCTGCGCCGCGACCGTCGGGCTTAGCGTCCAGTCCAACCTCTGCCGCCCCTGCTGCAATGTCGTCTGAGGGTCGGCTGTGGTAATGTCGCCTGTTGTAGAGCCGGCCACGTAGGTGAACCCAGCGGGCAGCATGTCCCGTATCAGGGACATGTGCAACACTTCAGCTCCCGTGTTGGCGACGTGGACCGTGTACGTGTAGGTGTTCAGGGCCCCACCGGCCACAACTGCAGGAGACACGTCCTTGGTCACCTTCGCTGCTTCCCCGGGACACAATGTCTGGGCAGGGGAACCCACCGTCACCTTGGCTGTGGGGCCGGTAGAGGTCAGCAGGTCTCCCGGCTCTGCCCACGACTCGTTGCAGTAGTTGCCCTCCCCCAGCGTCGCCTGGGCGCTGAAGTTCAACGTAAGGGACTCCCCGGGCTGGAGAGTGAGATGGAGTGGGGCCAGGTTCCACACCAGCTTCTGGTAGTCTTCTCCTTCCCCATTGGTCAGCAAAGTGATGCTCGGGTTGCTGGTTGTGACGCCTGTGGTTGAGCCTGCAAGGTACGTGAACCCCGGCGCGAGGCCGTCGTGTACCTTCGTGATCTGCTCGGCTTCGTCGTCCTCGTTCCTGATGAGAATCGAGTAATTGAACGTGGTGAGTGTCGCGGCAGCCGTCGTGGCAGGCGCCACCTCCTTGAAGACCCGTAGACGGCGGGAGTTGTCCGACTTGGGGAATTGGGGAGTGCCGCTCGGGCTGACGATTTTGACCGCGGTCAACGTGATGGTCTCGCCGTTAAGGACAATGGAATAGCTGTCGGGGACCCCCTCTGCAAGGCTATCCAAGTACCCGCTCTCAAACGCCAGGCGATACACGGAGTACTGGGTGGCGCCCATAAGGGAGTACTGGCGCTTGAGGATGCGCTCCTTCACACCCGAGTCAATACTGAGGTTGCTGGCCAGCGCAAGGGCGCCCGTGATCAAGGGCACAGCCACAGCAAGCAGCACAAGCGCCATGACGAGGCCCACGCCGCGCTGACCAGGCGTGAACCGCCTGTCATTCTGGAGCGAAGTGGTCATACGACCTTTGCTTTCTATGGCGTTTCGCTTCGTGAAGAATCCCTCATCACAATTGCTCTCCGCAGGGCCGAGGCATCGGCCCGCCGTTCGCCCATCTCGGATCTTCATTGCAGCATCCGCAGGTAGGTGTTCAGCGTTACGCCCTCCGTCACGCCGTAGGCCCCATAGGTGTGCGCCTGAAAGGTCAGCACCCGCCCGGACAGCGCGAAGCCGACCGAAGCCACGTCCCTCGCCACAACCATCTCCGTGCCGTCGTGGGTCCGCACCATCTCTCCCCCTGCGACCTGGTAGGAAACGCTGTGTGGCGTACCGTTGTTGTCTGTCCACCCAATGGTCATGCTGGCGACCGCCGGCGCGCCGTCCACAAGGGTCGTGGTCTGGGCGTTGAGGGCGTCTCCCGCAAACCAGCTTTCGGCGCTGCGCGCCTCCCGCACTGCCAGCACCGTGTCCTGCCACTCCCTCCGCACCGAAAGGGCCTGGTACATGCTCTGCGCGCTCATCGGCAACATGACTGCAAGGATGCCGACCACCACCAGCATCTCTACCAGCGTGAAGCCGCCGGCTCCTGCACGGCGTTTCAGGTCGTTGCCCTGGTTCAGAATCCGCAGAAGGAGTGGAGGGCAGGCGCATTTCGCAGCAACGAGCCGTGTAGGGGCGGGTTCCAATCCCGCCCCTACAGAAGAATAGGTTGGCGTTCGCCACGTTCCACGCGCCACCCTAGGTTTCGACATGGGCTGCATCTCTGCTACCCCCTCAAACGCAGCGTTTCCAGCATCAGGACTTCCTTGACGCCAAAAGACACCCGCACAACCACTTTTTCGATGTCGGTGCTGCCAACCACGTATTCTTCAGCCGCGGCGGTCACCGTATAGCCCGTTGGAACGATGACCGGCGAGTAGAACGAAGGCGGGTCCTGATAGGGCAGGGAGAACAGAGACTCCATCTGGTTGCGGGCGAGATTCTCCGCCACCGATTCATTCTCCGTGCTCAGCCCAGAAGACTGCACTCGCGACAGCCCCACCAGGACGCTTGCCCCCACCGCGAGAAACACCATAAGGGCAATGGACGTCTCTACAAGGAGGCTCCCCGCGTTGCCGCGCCTCGCAGATTTCCCGGATGTTGCCCCCGCTGCCCTGAGGGAAGGTGCTCGTCCTGCCGTGTTGAAAAACGCTCTCATGTGGCCATACCTCACCTCATCGTAGTCCAGGGCCGGGAGAGGGCACACCGTACGAAGTTCCCATGCCAAGAGATCGCTGAAAGTTCTCACACGTTTCTTACAAACCATTCACAACAACCTTACAGCGTGCGGGTATTCTAGGACTGGTAGCTAGTGCAGGGGCGAAACCCCGTCGGGAGTGTGGGGGTGTCCCCCACACCCCTCCCTCTCTCCCGCAGGAGAGGGGCCAAGGTGAGGTATCTGCGCCTTGGTGGGAAGAGCCTCCTGTAAAAGACGGGCTCTTTGGCCAAGAACTAGCGGGATACCACACTAGAAGAGAACAATCCAGCACATAGTGCTGACGGAGGCCGGCAATGTTGCAGACAATCCCACTGCCATCTCCCTCCCGAACGGCTAGACAGCCTGAATCCTACGCCGTAGCCGCAAGAATACCGGCGCGCCCGGAGGGTCTTGCGCTGGCGCCCAGCCCACTCACCGGACGGGAAGGGGAGATTCTGGGCCTGGTGGCCGAAGGCTACTCCAACAAGCTGATCGGCTGCCAACTGTACATATCGGAGAGGACGGTCAAGAACCACCTGACCAACATCATGATCAAGCTCCATGCCCTGGACCGGACGCATGCCGTTGTGACCGCCGTCAGGCGAGGCTGGCTCCGCATCTAGGCGGCCGGGGGTGTGGGGGTGTCCCCCACATTCCCCCCTCTCCTGCGCTTCTTGCACGATACTCTAAGGAGGGGATCCATGACCACCTGCGACAACCCAAATCACGCATCGGCCCCCAATGCCCGCGAGCAGGAGGTCAAGGCTCCCGTTTTCCCTTTCAAGCGGTTCGAGCAGCAACTCTCACTGGACGTGGACGACCGTGCCGAGCGGATCTTCCAGGAGCTGAACGCCTTGACCTCAGAGATCTATGGCACTATCTACCAGGCCAAGGCCCGCCTTCTGCGCATGTTGCAGGAGGAAGTCCAGGCCATGTTTGCCGAGATCCTGACCAAGGAGGATGCCTGGCGCATTCCCACCCTGGAGGAGTCAGGCGTGAAGACTCCGTCCCTCGGCAAGAGCTTGCTGGAGAGCCAGGTTTCCCAGGCCCTTGCTTCTGCCGTCCTTGCGGCCCGGGAGGAGGCCCCAAGCCCTCCTGCGCCGCCGGCAAGCTCCGCAGCGCCTGTGACTGAGACGCCGGCCCAGCCTCTGCTCGAACCTGAGCCCCTGCTTGAAGAGGAAGTAGAGGAGCCGATGGACCCCGACCGGGTCTACGAAGGCACCGTACGGCTCAAGGTCTTCGCAAAAGGGCGCGTCCGCCAGTCGCTGCAGTTCATCCACGACGTGGGGCAACTGCCGCAGTTGAGCGTCTTGCGTCTCATGGGCGACCAGCGCGCCGAGTTGGACGTGTGGGTGGGCCTGCGCCAACCGATGACCCTTGGCCAGACCATCCAGCAGGTCCCAAACGTGGCCAAAGTCCACCCGGCCGTTACGCCAAAGGGCGAACCTCAGCTCTCTGTTTGGCTGAAGGCGTAGGCGTACGCCGCCATGCGCGCCAGCAACCGTGTGCTCCAACTCCTGGAGGAGGGCCAAGGCAGGGCTAGCCTGAAAGCCGGGGGCATTAAGCTTCTTGCCGACCTCCTCTTGGAAGTGGGCGTCGTCACGCCGGAGCAGCTTGCGCAGGCGCAAGAGGCGGCGCGGGCGGAAGGCCTTTCTTTGCCAAGGTGTTTGGTAAAGGAAGGCCTTGTGCTTTCCAAGGACATGGCGGCTTTGATGGCGCTCCACCTGGGGTTCCCTATGGTGGACCTCCGCAGCGAGACCATTGACCCTGCCGCCCTGACAGCCATTCCTGAAACGCTGGCCCGCAAGTATCTGGTCCTGCCGTTGAAGAAGGAAGAGGACAGCCTGACGGTAGCCGTCGCCGACCCGCTGGACTTCCGGCTGCTCCAGGACCTGCGGGTGCTCAGCGGCCTCGCCATCCGTCCCGTCATCGCCACGGTGGAGGACATCCTCCAGCACGTGGACGTCTCGTACAGGCTAACGGAAACGGCGGAAGGCGCCGCAACAGCTTCCAGGACCGGAGCGGAGCCGGCGGCTGGAAAGGTTACCGCTCGCCAGCTCCGGGACTCGCCGCCCGCCCTGGTCATTGACCTGCTCCTCCAACAGGCGACGCAAGACCGCGCCTCTGATATCCACATCGCTCCCGCTGAGAACAGGCTGCGCATCCGGTTTCGCATTGACGGGCTTCTGCACGACGTGATGCACCTGCCCATGGAAATGCATCCGCTGCTCCTGTCCCGCCTGAAAATAATGTCCGGCCTGAACATCGCAGAGCGCAGGCGGCCCCAGGACGGCCATTTCACCGCGGAGCTGCAAGACCGCAAGGTGGACGTCCGCGTCGCCATCAGCAATACCGTCTACGGCGAGATGGGCGTGCTTCGATTGCTGGACAAGCGTTTCACCCTCATAGGGTTGGACCAGGTGGGCATGGGGGGGGATACGCTGGAGCGCTTCCGCAAGCTCCTGAAGCTGCCCCACGGCATGATCATTGTCTGCGGCCCAACAGGCGCAGGCAAAAGCACCACGCTCTACGCCTCCATCCTTGAGATGAACCGCATGGAGCAGAACGTCATCTCCCTGGAAGACCCGGTGGAGTACCAGATCGCCGACACCAACCAGATGCAGATCAACAACGACGCAGGCATCACCTTCGCCACGCAGCTCCGCAGCATCCTGCGCCTTGACCCGGACGTGATTCTGGTCGGCGAGATTCGAGACCACGAAACAGCCGTTATCGCCACACAGGCGGCCCTCACCGGCCACCTCGTCCTGACCTCCCTCCATGCTAACGACTCGGTCTCGGCCCTCGTGCGGCTTCGCGACCTGAACGTCGCCCCGTACCTCATCGCGTCCTCCGTGGCGGGCATCCTTTCCCAGCGCATGGTGCGCGTCGTGTGCAACGGATGCAAAGTGATGCGGGCCGCGCCAACGCTGGAGGAAGAAGCCTACTCCCAGGAAATGGGGGAGGTGCTGGAGACCTTTGCCTACGGGCAGGGGTGCAACGTGTGCGCCCACACCGGGTACCGGGGGCGCACAGGCGTCTTTGAGCTTCTTGCCCTTTCCGACGAGATGCGCCAGCTTTTTCTGACCGATGGCTCACGCGTGCGGCTGCGGGACCAGGCCCTGAAGGACGGGCTGGTCCCCTTGAAGAGGGCGGGTATGCTCAAGGTTGGACAGGGCGTTACCACTCCCTATGAGGTGATGCGGGTCCTCTACTCCCTTGAATAGGCCCCTTTGGCCCTGGCTTCCGCGTCTTTTGCGGGCGCACAAGGAAAAGTGGAGGAAACTGTGGGTTTCCCAGGAACACGATTCGCGTATCTAGGCGACGTTGCCACGAGAATAGCCCGTGCCTCGCGGGTGTGCAGAGGGCGTAGCCATAACTAGCCTGAGCGACCCGAAGGGCCGGGGGTTGCTGGGGGTGTCCCCCAGCATACCAGGGCGGGTGGGTGGGGAC
>JACQUI010000103.1 GCA_016210395.1 Chloroflexota bacterium
CTCCCACGCCTACGCCTACGCCGGCGCAGACGCTCCTGTGGGTGACGGACGAGACGGACAACAAGGTCTACAAGTATGACCAGGATGGTCTGTTGCAGGGGATGCTGGCCCTGGCCGCCGCCAACAGCCGTGGCCGGGGTATCGAGATTGCCAACAACTACATGTGGGTGGTAGACAAAGACGACCAGGTCATCTACAAGTACACCCTGGCCGGGGCCTTTGTCACGAGCCTCTCCCTGCAAGCCAGCAACGGCCGGGCGGAGGGCGTCGCCATTGGCCCTTCCTCAATCTCTGTGGTGGACGCGGACGACTATCTCGTCTACCTCTATGACTTGAGCGGGGCGTACCTGACCACCTGGGGCCTCAACGTGGACAACCACGATCCCAGGGGCATCGCCATCAGCGGGGGGTACTCCTACATCGTGGACGACGTGGACAACCAGGTCTACGTGTACAACGGGGCGACGTACCTCCTGCGGTGGAACCTGAACGTCAACAACGTCACTCCGGAGGGCATCGCCACCAATGGCACAAGCATCTGGGTAGTGGACCGCGTGGACAACCGGGTCTACAAGTACGATATGAACGGGACGTATCTCTCGCGGTTCAGCCTGGACGCCGGGAACGACAACAGCCGCGGCATCGGCAGCAGCGTAGTCACGGCTGCACAGACCATCACCTTCGACAGCACTAGCTCCGGCTCCACCAACGCAGGCGCCAGCAGCCTCACCATCCCCCACACCGTGGGCACGCAGAGCAACCGCATCCTTGTGGTTGGCACGCAGGCAGAGGACTCGTCCAGCGCGGACTGCGTGACATCCAGCGTCACCTACAACGGCTATCCCATGACGAAAGTGAACGAGGCCGTTGCCGGCACGTCGTTCTTCATGTGCGTGAGCCTGTGGTACATCCTGGCGCCCGACAGTGGCACGCACAATATCGTCATCAACTGGTCGGGCGCGGTGACCAACGCCCTGGGCGGCGGCATCGCAATCTACAACGCTGCGCAGCAGGCCCCGGAGGCGCAGAATGTAAAGGCGGTGAACAGCGGCACGAGCATCGCTACAAGCATCACAACGCTGACAAACGGCGCGTGGGTGATTGACGCCGTGGGCAGCGGCGGCATGGGCGAGGGCTTCATGCCGCTCACAACCGGCCAGACCGAACGGTACGACATCGTGTCAGACAGCAGTGCAGGAGCGGGCGGCACGCTGTTTGTAGCTAACGCCGGCCCGGTGAGCCTGGGCTGGTCGCAGGATGCCAACAGGCTTGCGCATGTCCTTGCCGCCTTTGCTCCGGCGTAGGCTACTCGCAAAGACCTCCCCTCTGTCCCTCCCCTGCGAGGTGGTTTGCCCGATAGTTCGGGGGTTGCCCCTTCTTGCCTGGAAGAGGTTGCTTTTTCCCACCCGCCCTCCCATAGGAGCGCAAGCCTTGCGCCCCTATGGGGACGCCCCCAGCAGCCCCGGCAGGGGACGCGGTCCCTGCGCATCCTCCTGACAGAACAGGCAATTGTCGGGTAAGACCCCTGCGAGGGGAGGGAGGGGCCGCTTACAGCTAGTCTTTACCGGGTCAGGGGTAGGTCTTCAGTCGCCGGCAATGGCCCGCTCGTAGAGCTGGCGCAGCAGGCGCTGCAGCACCGCCTGATGGCCGCCGCGCGTGTCCAAAACGGCGTAGCGCCGGCTGGGGACTTCGGCCACGGGCTCCCACTCCGCCTTCTGCTGGGGGTACAGCGGCCAGCGGGCGTCGGAGGCCGATGTTCCCTCCGTCACGCGCCGCGCAACCCTGCGTCGCACCGTTGACTCAGGCGCAACGCATTCCACTACCCACGTCTCTACCCCTAGCTCCTGCGCCAGCGATGCCGCCCGCCGGCGTTCCTCGGCAGACCGGTACGTCGCGTCCAGAACGGCGATGTATCCCCGCCCCACGGCGTCCCTTGCCCGTTCCAGCATGGCGTCATAGGTGCGCCGGGACATATCCGCTGCGTAGATGCCCTGCCCGTAGCCTTCGTAGTGATGCCCGGTCGCGCCTGCCAGCTCTTTGCGCGTGACGTCGGACGAGACGTGGACGCCTCGCCAGCGGCGGGCCAACTCGGCGGCGACCGTTGTCTTGCCCGTGCCCATGAGCCCGCACACGACGATGATTGCCGGCCTGGGAAAGACCTGCGTATAGGAGTGGGCAAGGCCGTAGTACGCCTGCGCCGTCCGCAGCGTCTCCTCCCGCTCTGCGCCTGCGAGCCCCGGGTCATCAAGGCGAAAGCTGTTGACCTTGGCCCGCACGTATGCCCGGTAGCACTTGAAGAAGCCGAGGACCTCTCTCGCTCCGGCGTCTCCCGATGCATCCACGTACGCGTCAACGAAGGCGCGGGATAAGTCTGGACGCCCGTGGAAGTCCAGGTCCATTGCCAGGAACGCGATGTCCAGCGCGGCGTCTCCGTACCGGAACCGGCGGTTGAACTCCACGCAGTCCAGCACCAGGACGCGGCCGTCCACAATGTAGATGTCCGAAGCCTTCAGGTCGCCGTGCCCGTCCAGGATGCGTCCCTCGGCGGCCCGCTGCTGGAAAAGCCCCTCGCGCGCCTTCAGGTACGCGTGGCTGTAGGCGGTGATGTCATCGTAGGCGTCCTGGGACACGGCGCTGCCGGCATACCGTTTCGTCTGGCGGAAGTTCTCCTGGATGTTGCGGCGGACAGTGCTCAGGCCGCCGAGGCGGGTGATGGCCGGCCCACGGCGGGCCTGCGCGTGAAACCGCGCCACTACTTCGCCTATGCTCCGCGCGTCATCCGGCGTGATCTTGCCTGCCTTCAGGAGCATGGAGAGCGAGCTTTCCTGGGGCAGGCGGCGCATCTTGACGGCGTAGTCCACCACCTCGCCGCCGTATGTCCCGCCGGCGACCACCTCGCCGTTCAGCCGCCGGACCTCCACGACCCCCAGGTACACGCCCGGTGCCATGGGTCCGTTCAGCGATGCTTCCAGGACGCAAAAGCGTTTGCGCCTGGCCAGCGTGGTGTAGTCCACAAAGCCGTAGTTCACGGGGCGCTTGACCTTGTAGACGAAGTCCCCCGCGAAGAACAGCGACGAGACGTGGGTCTGCACCAGGCGTACTGTGGCGGGTCGTTCGGGGTATGCCTCCGGCTGGAGGAGCTGCTTGACAAGCTCCTCGTGGCTGTACGGAGCCGAGGCTTGGGCAACCGGCGCAGTGCTCACCTCTGGAACCGCTAGGGTGATGTCTCAGGCGCGGATGCGGATACAGTGGACAGGCTGCTGCCCAGGCGCTCCTGTGAGGTGACGCGGTGCCGTGAGGCAGGCTCCACCACCCTTTTCATGGTGACCGGGCAAGGGGCTATTTGCAGGACCTTGAGGGCAACGCTGCCCAGGGCGTACGTGCTGCGGCTGCCCACGCCGTGGGTGGCCATGACGATCAGGTCCACGCTTTCCTGCCGGGCGAAGTCGGCAATGGCGTCGGCCGGATTGCCAAAGTCTACGTGGGCGCTGACATCCAGCCCGTTGCGGGCAAGCATGTCCCGGATCGGGTGCAGATACTCGGTGATGTGGGCGTGGCTGCTGGCTTCAAGCTGGCGCTGGTTCGGCAGGACCGCGCCGAACCGCATGATGACGGTCAGCAGGCTTATGTGGGCCTTTGTGGCCAGGGCCAGCGTCTGGGCGAAGTCCAGCGCCTTCTCGGCGTACTCGGAGCCGTCCAGGGGCACAAGGATGTGTTTCACCATCTGTTCCACCTCCTTTGCCAGCAGGACTTGATGGTAACCATTACGATCATGCTACCCAGGGGAACCGCACGTGCACCTGGCCGGCGGAAACTCTGAGCGGCCACCAGTCATACCACTTCCCCAACAATGCTTCCATGACGATGACGTCGTACTTCTTGCCCTCAGCGTCCTTCGCCGCTCCCCGCAGACGCGCCGCCTGGGAGAAGCCAAGCCAGATGGCCGACCGGATGGCGTGCTCCTCGTGGTCTGCCACCGCCTCAAAGGTCAGCGCTTCCATGCCCCGTTCGTTGGCCAAGACCATCATGTGGTGCATCATGATCGTCCCCAGGCCGAGGCCGCGGTAGCCAGGGTGGACGCAGACGCTCAGATGACCAACGTGGCGCCTCGCCGGAGAAGGGTCACGGGCGAGGGTCACGTCCCCAACGATGGCGCCTTCCACGAAGGCCAGTAGCGGCAACACGAGGTCGTAGTCTAAACCCGTCGCCCAGCGGCGCACAACCCCAGGGGAGGCGGCATCCTCCCGCATGAAGTAGCGCTCCTCTTCCGGAATGCCTTGGAAAAAGGCCAACAGCGCGTCCTCGTCCTGAGCAACCATCGGCCGCAAGATTACGGTCGCGTCGTCCAGGAGCGGGGCTTCTAATGGAAAGCAGCTTAGATTGTAACCGATCGCCTCCACCATGGGCGCTGTCTCCACATGATTCCGCCCGTATTGGCCGCTGTCTTAGGCGACGAGAGCTACTTCCCTCTCCCGCGTTTCCTGCGCCGGAACGTGAAGCGTGCCCGTTGTCAGGATCATCTTCATCTGACCGTCGGTCAGATAGTATCCGCACTGCAGGCAGGAAACGAAGGGGCCATACATGTCCCGGTCCTGGTAGAGGTCGCCCTCGCACTTGGGGCACTGCTTGAACCACAACATGCCCGTGGCCCGCTGGGACTTGACTGGGTGTAGCGCCGCTTTGGTTGTCATTATCTACTCCTGCTCCGCCGGATTTCCTCCACCAGCCTTAGAGTAAAATGGGCTGCCCGAACAGGGCCTGAACAGGCCAAAGGGCTTCCTGAATAGTTCCTGAACGGTCGGCGCAACGTTTTGGCGGGCAAGTTCCCGTTCGCCCTGAGAGCTTGTCGAACCACGAACGAGGTGTGCTCTTGGCATGGGAGAACCGAAAGACTCTGCTCCAGGCGAGACGCTGCTTGCCGTCGCATGTGCTAAGATGGTACGCCGTGCTACGTAGCTTTAGCCTGTAGAGGCATGCCGTCGAGGTTGAGAGGGAGTGTCTGTGCGAGCGGGACTGCTTGTGGGATTCCTGGCGCTCAGCCTGGTCGTGGTGGCTTGTGGGGCCGCAGGCGGCGCTGCCAGTCCAACGAAGACGACCATACGGCCCCTCGACAGCGACATACCGACGCCATCGCCAACGGCGATTGTGACGCCGTCCCCGGCTACTGGTCCCAATGCGGGTGGCGGCGTCGTGCTCATGCCGGTCCTCACACCGACCCCCACGCCGTCTCCGACAGCGACGCCTTCTCCCACGCCTGTCCCTACCGCGACTCCTACCCCTACGCCATCGCCGACAGCCACGCTCTTTGTGGCTGCTCCAAGCCCCACTCCGTCGCCGACTCCCACGGCGACGCCCACGCCTACACGCCTGGAGCTTGTGCAGTTTGCTCTCGCGCTCATCAACAACGACAGGGGGGAGAATGGCGCTCCAGCCCTGGCGCTGGGTGTCAACCCGGCAGCCCAGGCCCATGCGGAAGAAATGCTTGCCAAAGGGTATCGCTCCCACTGGGGCATTGACGGCGAGAAGCCGTATATGCGGTACACGAGGGGCGGCGGCAAGGGGTATGAGCTGGAAAACGTGTACGCCCTGCCATACTCCGTTGCCCCAGCCTCTTCGCCCGCGCGCGATCCCTACGAGCTGCTGCGCAGCGCCGAGCGGGGCCTCATGGCACAGGCAGGCTTCCGCAGCGCCATCGTTGAGAAGCTGCACAGGAAGGTCACTATCGGCGTAGCCTTTAACGGCGCTGCCCTTGTCTTTGTCCAGCAGTTCGAAGGGGAATACGTACGCTGGTCTTCTGCCCCTACGCTTTCCAGAGGCATCCTGGGTCTGTCAGGGGAAATGCTGGACGGCTTCGCGTTGGAAGGGGTGCAGGTGTGGTTCGATCCGTTGCCTGCGCTGCTGACTCGGGGCCAGCTCGCCCAGAGCACATGCTACGACATTGGCAGGCCCGTCGCCGTGCTGCAGCCCCCAGGGGCGGGCTACGGGCCGCAGGCGCAGGACGCCTGGAAGCAGTGCCCCGACCCGCACGCCTTTGCAGCGGGGACGCCTCCGCCTTCTCCGTCGGCGGACGAGACCGGTGTTCCCAAAGAGGTAGACGCCTCCGGCATCACCACGGCGTTAGGGATGGTTGACCGTGTGGCCGCTGCCGCGTGGGACACGTCCAATAACACCTTTGCCATCACCGCAAACCTGCGGACCGTTCTCTCCACGCAAGGCCCGGGAGTCTACACCGTGGTCGTCTGGGGCAAGAAGGACGGCGTGAGCAGAAGCCTGACCAACTACTCGTTGTGGTACGAAGGCGACGTGTGACGGGAAAGCGCGAGCTGACAAATAGTTTCGCAATTCCACGCGGTACGCTTCACCCTCACCTTAGTCCTCTCCCGTAAAGGGAGAGGAGAAATTCCCTTCCCATTCTCCCTAGGTTTTGCTCCGCCGGTCTGCGTGCCCCAGGACCTTGTCCGGGGCTATCAGGTCGCGGACGCGTTGCTTGAGCTCGGCAGGCTCCGGGAAACGCCCTTCCACCTTCCGCGACCACGCTAACCGGCCGTTGGCGTGCACCTCAAAGATGCCCCCCTTGTCGGGCACGAGGGCCACTTCGGCCAGCTCCCCTTCGAATGTGGAGAGCAGCTCCTGGGCAACCCAGGCTGCCCGTAGCATCCAGCGGCACTGGGTGCAGTACCGGACCTCTACCCTTGCCTTGTCTGCCATGAAGCGCCTCCAAGAAACTTTCTCAGGAATCATTATAGTGGTCGCCGGCGCACTCCTCCCAGACATTCGCTCTTTTAGGGCGTTACGGTCCAGCTAGGCGCCTGCGGTGCAACTCGCAAGGATTGTATCCCCGCAGCCCAGCAAGTGGGCCAGGCCAGGGGCAACGGCGAGAGGCGCTGCTATGGCCGGGCAGCCGGGCCGTTTCCGTAGCAGGAGACCAGTAGGAGGCGGGTCATGAGGCGCGCCAATTTATGCACGATTTTCCTACTGAAAACAGGTGATATTATCTAGAACTAGAGTCTAATGGACTTGACATGTTATGCGTATACCCCCTATAGTTGCCTGCTGAGGAATGGGTGCGTTCATGGGCTGACCCATGGATGTCCCAGAAGTACGTTGCCGAAAGGAGACGCCCCCGGGGTTGGTGCCTTGTGGGCGTCGTTATTTGCTACCCAGCTACACGTATGGGGAAAGCACAAGTACGCGCTGCCGAAGTGGCGCTGCAGGGGAGACTGCCATGAAGGGTGTTACCGGGAAACGTTCCATCGCCATCCTCACCGCCGCCGTTCTCATGCTTGGCGCGCTGTTAGGCAGCACCGCCGCCCAGGCGGAAGGGCCAGGCATCACTCCGGACCCGACCTCGGGCCCGGTGAACACGCCCATCTCTGTATCGGGGACGGGCTTCGCCGGCACGTCAACGATCACCGTGCTCTTCGGCGACGCTGAGGCCGCCACCACCACATCCAATGAGCTCGGCGAGTTCACTGCAACGATCACAGCAAACGCCTCTGCAGGCTACGGCGCCATCACCATTTCGGCCAGCGATGGCGTGACCTCCTCTTCCGCGACCTTCACCCTGGCGGGCCCGCCTAGCATCCTGGTCTCCCCCACGTCTGGTGTGGTCAATACCCTGATCACCGTCACCGGTGCTGACTTTGCGGCGACTTCCACCATCACCCTCACCTACAATGGCGCTCCAGTGAGCATGGCCCTGGAGACCATCACTACCGACGCCACAGGCGCGTTTTCCGCCTCCTTCAATGCTCCCACTGCACCCCTTGGGGAAGTGACCGTCACCGCTACGGACGCTGAAGGGGCTAGCGACTCGGCGATCTTCACCCTGGACGGCCCGCCTGCCATTGGTCTTGCCCCCATCACCGGCGTGGTCAACACGCCCATCACCGTGACCGGCACGAAGTTTGCGGCCGGCGCGACCGTGACCCTCTCCTACGGCGGCGCTCCTGTTGCTACGGACCCGGTGGTCGTTACCGCTAATGCCGCCGGCGGGTTCACCGCTACCTTCAACGCCCCCGTTGCGGCATTTGGCGACGTAACAGTGGCCGCTGCCGCCAGTATTGGTGACGGCGACTCGGCGACCTTCACCCTGGATGGCCCGCCGACAATTGCCCTCGTCCCTACCTCAGGTTTCGCAGGAGATGAGGTGTCGGTCACTGGCGCAAAGTTCGCAGCCAACTCGACCGTAAGCATCACCTTTGACGGCTCACCGGTCACCACCACTCCTGAGACCGTGACTACCGGCGACGACGGTGGGTTCGTCGCTACCTTTGTGGTGCCCGAGCCTGGCGTAGCTGCGCTTGAGAACAAGGCGGTCGTGGCCAGCGATTCGCATGGCCAGAGCGCCGGCGGCTCATTCTACTTCCTGGATCCGAAGATCACTCTGTCGCCAACGACAGGAGTAGTAAACACGCCCATCGCCGTGACAGGGACAGGTTTCTCTGCTGAGTCTCCCATCACCCTCACGTACGACGGCGACATAGTCGGCATGACTATGTCGGTCATTCTCACTGACCCTGATGGAGCTTTCACCGCTTCCTTCAACGCTCCCCTGGCAGCAGCCTACGGGGTAGTGACCGTCAGCGCTACCGATGCAGAAGGGGTCAGCGCCACCGCTCCTTTTGAGCTCATTGGCCCGCCGGCCATCACCCTCAGCACTACCGAAGGCCTGGTGGGCGACGAGTTCACCATCACCGGTGAAAAGTTTGCCGCCACGTCCACCGTCGCCTTGCTGTTTGGCGCGCACTCGCTGGGTTCAGCCACGACGGACGGCGCCGGCAACTTCAGCGCGACGGTCCAGGTTCCCGCCCCCCTGGATGCCTCCGAGTACGGCGCCAATCCGGTTAAGGCAACAGACGAAGCGGGCCAGTCAGCGACGGCCGACTACTTCCTGGCAGCCGCCAAGAATGTCAATGACGCCCCCGTTACCTACTACGCCTCCATCCAGGCGGCGATCAACGCTGCCTCGACCAGCACTCCTGACACCGTCGTCGTCGGCCCGGGCGTTCATCCCGAGAGCATAAACATCAACCGCGCCCTGGTCCTGTCTGCCAGGGACGGGTCTGGCGCAACCACCATACGTGGGGCGGTGACGGATACGCCGACAGTAAAGATCACCGCTAACAATGTCACTCTAGGCAACGGCGGGTTTACGCTGGTCAATGGCACCGGCTCATCCATGCCCCCCCTCGTCTCCGTTGACTGGGGTGTAAGCGGCACGACAATCCAGAACAACATCCTGGATGCCTCCAACAATCACACGGGGATATTGGTGGGTGGCAACGCCCTGACCAGTACGACTGCGTCCTTGAGCATTCTGCGCAACAAGATCACAGGCGCAGCGCATGTGGCGGCTATCAGCGTTCAAGATGGCAAAACAGCCGTCACCATACAGAACAACTTCATTAATGGGAATATCAAGGCCCTTGTCCTGGGCAACGGCGTTCTCGCGAAGGTGCAGAACAACGACCTGAGCGGCAACACCAGCGGCATCGTCTTCTCTACCCCTATCCCCGTTGCGGCGGACGCCGGCGGCAACTGGTGGGGCGTCAACAGCGACGTTGCCATCGCAGCGCTCATGGGCGGCCTGCCGTTTGTGGACTTCACGCCGTTCCTGGACGCGGGCACGGACATTGACCCAGGCGTCGGCTTCCAGGGCGATTTCAGCACGCTACACGTGTCCGCCCTTGGGGCTCAGACGCCTCCAACAGGCCGTGTTCAAGAAGGCGTGAACCGCGTCACCGCCAGCACTGTTATTGTGCATGGCGGCGTCTACAACGAAGCCGTCGTCATCAACAAGAGCGTGACGCTGGAGAGCACGGGCGGCGCTGGGGTCACGATCATTACCTCAGGGGGCCTGGCCGTTCCTGCCACTATCAGCGTGAATAACGCGGCGGACGTGACCATCGGCGGCGCGGCCCCCTTCGGCGGCTTCACCGTCAAAGGCTCCAGCATTGGCGTCCTGGCCACCAGCGCGCCCGGCCTGATCGTTCAGGGCAACGTCATCAACCCCGTGGGCGCCAATGGCAGGGGCGTTGACGCCACCGGTTCGCCCGGCACAGTCGTGTTCGGCGGCGAGATCAACATTGGGGGTGACGGCACTTCACTGGGAGTCGCGCTGCGCACTTCGGGCCAAAGCCTGGTTTCGGCAGTGACCATGAGCATTTCCGGCTCGGCGACAGGCACTGCCGTGGTCCTGAATTCCTCGCCCGAAAGCGAAGTGGAAGGCGTGGCGGCAGTCGTAAGCTCGCCGCAAAAGTCGTACGGCGTTCGCGTCAACTCGTCGCCGGCATCCCACGTTTCCAACAGCCACCTGACGGTCCTGGCCGGCACGGAGGGCGTAGGTGTC
The DNA here is from genome assembly GCA_016210395.1 of Chloroflexota bacterium. GTDB lineage: Bacteria > Chloroflexota > Dehalococcoidia > Lucifugimonadales > JACPCL1 > JACPCL1. Next base: position 10,352 of record JACQUI010000103.1, read on the forward strand.
CTGATAGGCCAGTCCGGTGGTAGCTTCGTTCACAACAACAGCATCTCTGTGGATGCCGGAGGCAATGCCACCGGCATCAGCGTCGTGGACTCGCCAGGCACTGTTGTCAAGGACAACCCTGGCGTGGGGACGCTGCACATCACGCCGGCCGAAGGCATTGCCGCGCATTCTGTGAACGGTAGCGCCAGGGGAATCTCCGTGGTGCGGTCCCCTGATTCCGTGGTGGCGGACAGCTTCTTCGATGTCTTCACGGAGCTGTCCGTGGGTGAGGGAGTGTTTGCAGGTGAGTCCTCAGGCATCAGCCTCTCGGGACTGAATGTCAAAGTTTCCGGTGGAGCAGGCGCTCGTGGGTTGGTAGTGATGGGCTCTGGCGGAACGATGGCGGTTGACAGTTTCTTTGACGTATTCACGGAGCTTTCGGTGGCGGAGGGTGTCGTAGTGGGCAATTCGCCAGGCGTAACCCTTGGGGGCCTTGGCCTCAGCGATACGCCTGTCAGGGTGTCCGGCGGCAATGGCGCGCGCGGCGTATCCATCAACGGCTCCGAAGGCGCGTCTCTTGCCGACAGCTTCTTTGACGTATTCACGGAGTTTTCCGGCATCGGTGTGTTCGCGCAGGGCGACCCGGACTTTGATCTGTTGCGCGTCAACGTGAAGGTTGTCGCTGGGGGCCAAGCCACGGGCCTGATTGCTGACGGTGATCCCGACTTTGACCTGTTGGATAGCTTCTTTGACGTGTTCACCGAGCTGTCCGTGGGCGAAGGGGCCATTGTTGGCAAGTCGCCAAACGCCAGCCTCAGCGGACTGGATGTTCGCGTGAAGGGCGGCGTCGGCGCGCGCGGGCTGTCAGTCTCCGAATCTGGTGGTGCGCAGGTCATTGACAGCTTCTTCGACGTGTTCACTGAACTGTCGTTCAGTGGCGCAACCCTCTTCAAGTCGCCAAACTCGACCCTGTCCGGCACCCGCGTGCGCTTGTGGGGCGGAAGCGGGATTGGGCTGGACGTCAACGAGTCACCTGATAGCTCTGCGATCGGCAGCTTCTTCGACATATTCACTGAGCTGAGTGTGACGGGCGCCGTGATCGGAGCGTCACCGCGCGCGTCCATCGAAAGTACTGGTTTTGACATCGCATCCAACGAAAACGCCGTTGGCCTGCGGGTCCTGGACTCCCCCGGCGC
>JACQUI010000095.1 GCA_016210395.1 Chloroflexota bacterium
CCACATCACGGTTCAGCCGCAGCAAGCCCAGCAGCACTACGGCTCTCGCGGCCCCCTGGCCGATCTCCTTGTATTTGTAGCGCAACTGCCGGTCAAGGCCCGTTGTGCGGCCCCGGCCTCCGCCGCCGTACGTGCTCTGCGAGGCGCGATTGGCCAGCAGCGCCGCCGAAGCAAGCTGGATGCGTACCTCCGGGTCGCTGGGACGCTCTACCAGCAAGGGCAGGTAACGATAGCAGAGGTCCAGCCCCATGCGAAGGTCCGCCAGGGCAAACGGGCTGGGGCCGGCGGACTGGATTGCGCTGACCAGCCCATTGAACGTGGTGATGGAGGTGTCCAGGAACAGCGGCAGCGGCGCAGTCAGGAGCGCGCCGCCGTCCAGAATGACAGCCAGGGGGCGCGTCTTCGGGTCGTACAGCTCCTTGCGGTGCGGAGGCGTCTCATCCCACACTGCTGCGCCGCCCCGATCGGCGGCGGTCGTCGGCGTCGTCAGCACCAGGATGTTGGGCAGCTTGGGCTTGCTCAGCCGCGCCACGATGGGCACTTGGCCGGGAACGTGCCGTGTGTAAATGTCCCCTACCCGTTTGCCCTCGCCCAGCAAGATGGTGATGGCCCGCGCCGTCACCACCGCGCTGCCGCCGCCGAGGGCCACGATCAGGTCCGGCTGGACAGCCTTCGCCGCTTCCACGCCCGCTTCAACCAGGCTGACCGGCGACTCGCGCTTGGCCCGTGGAAAAGCGCCGGCGTACGCGGGCCCCAGCACCTCCCGCGTTCGGGAAAGCAGATCGCTGGTCTGCGACAGCGTCTCGCTGCACACGACGAAGGCACGCCTGGCCCCAATGCGCTCCGCCTCACGCGCCAGGTGGGGCAAAGCGTCCACGCCTGCATAGATGCGCGCGGCGGTGGCCAGGTAGCGGTAGGTGGCGGAGGTCATACGCAGCTCCAGGTAACCGTCGCCGTCTCTCCCCCCTTCCATCTTGGAAAGAGGATGGGGCTAATCTTCAATGTACCCCATTATACCCTTCCCTACGCGCCCCTCCTGGCAGAAGGAAGCAGGACCCGCTTGATGGAGTGGCGTGCGTTGCAAGTCAAAGGTGCCAGTGTTGCTCGCCCCCTGATGTATAATGTGCTTCTTGCAACCAACGAAACAGCGGGAGGGCAACCTTGGGTAGGCTCTGTATCTGCGTCATAGCCCTAATCATGTTGAGCATGGTGGGGGCTCTCGGATGTTCCCCAGCACAGTTGGCTAAGCCCACCCTCGTATTCGCCAGAGCTGGCAACGCCCAGGCCATCGTCTCTTGGCAGGCATCCCCCGGAAGCAACGCAAGCACTATTTACGTCGTAACCCCTAACCCAGGCAGCATTTCTGTGACCACGGCGGCCTCGGTGCTCGTCGCCACCGTCACCGGCCTCACCAACGGCGTCAGCTACACCTTCACGGTTAAGGCGAAGAACGGCACGTTCACAGGGCCGGCCTCTGCGCCGTCCAACGTCGTTATTCCCACTACCTGGACGCGCCAGTTCGGCGCCGGCACGCAGACTCGTGCAAATAGCGTCTCGTCAGACTCTTCGGACAATAGCGGCGTCTATGTCGTGGGAAATGTTAACGGCGCATTGCCCGGTCAGACTTACTCAGGGGGCACGGACGCCTTCCTGAGTAAATACAACCCTTCAGGCACACTGCTCTGGCAGCATCAGTTCGGCTCTAGTGAGGAGGATAATGCATTTGGCGTTTCGGCAAGCCCTTCGGACCAGTCTGTCTACGTCGTTGGGAGTACCAACGGCGCTTTGCCTGGCCAGAAAAGCTCAGGAGGCTCTGACGCCTTCCTGAGCAAATACGACGCCTTGGGCACGCTGCTCTGGCCGCGCCAGTTTGGTTCCCCATCAATGGATTCGGCAACGGGCGTTTCGGCTGACCTTAAGGGCGATGCCTATGTTGCAGGGTGGACTGATGGCACTCTGCCCGGCCAGACAAGCGTGGGGGGCCGTGACGCCTTCCTGAGCAGGTACGACCCTTCGGGCAGCGAGCTATGGACGCGCCAGTTTGGGACGAGCACAGAGGACAGTGGATCTGGCGTTTCAGCGGACAACGTTGGCAACGTTTATCTCGTGGGGTACACCACTGGCACTTTGCCCGGCCAGATAAGCGCAGGGAACACTGACGCCTTCCTGAGCAAATACGATGCCTCGGGCGCACCACTCTGGACACGCCAGTTCGGATCCGGCCAAGATGATTATGGATATGGTGTTGCGGCGGACAGTTTTGGCAATGTCTACGTTGCGGGGTGGACTGGTGGGACTCTGCCCCTCCAGGCAAGCGCAGGGGGCGCGGACGCCTTTCTGCGCAAATACGATGCCTCGGGCAATGTCGTCTGGACCAGCCAGTTCGGCACGAGCGGAAATGATGCGGGGTACAGCGTTTCGGCAGACAATTTTGGCAACGTCTACATCGTAGGGTACACGAGTGGCGCTTTGCCCGGCCAGATAGGCGCAGGAGACATAGACGCCTTCCTGCGCATGTACGGCACCGCGGGCAACTATGTGTGGACGCGCCAGTTCGGCTCCAGCGCGCATGATGAGGCATGGGGCGTTTCGGCAGACAATTTTGGCAACGTCTATGCCGTAGGGTGGACCTTCGGCGCTTTGCCCGGGCAGATAAGCGCTGGGGGAATAAACGCCTTCTTGCTCAAGTAGGGCTGGAGCCTCTCCCAAAGGTCAGGAGTCGTAATAGACTGGCGTATTGTCGTAGCATGCATAGACCATGTGACGCCTAGCGATAGCATGCTGTGCTAGTCCGACGCTATTCGTCGGCTTTCAAACTCTGTGGGACAAGCTCTAGGCCTGCAGGCAATGTTGTCTAGGCACGCCAGGTCGGCTCTTTCACGTTGAGCATCGCTATTTCTCACTGTCTCTCTGTGTACTATTATCAACCCATGACCGCCGCTGCCATCTGCCGACGCCACATCCAGGTCAACGTCTCCACGCTTTGTAAGCAGTCACGGCTCCAAGTCATACGTCTATCTCCTAAACGCCCCTTTCCTTGCCCGCGCCTCGTACTGGCTGTCACCGTTCCAAGCACACAGCACAGACGCCACACGCTACGTTGAACAGGCGTTTGCTGAAAGACAGCGGCGGCAAGGGCGGTTGGCAGACTACGACGCAGAGTCTTCTGTCACAACCACCCGTTTGGAGCTCGGGCCCTGCTCCTTGGCTTCCTCCGGGCCCACCCGCTCGATCACGCTGTCCAGGATGCTCCGGAAGGCCAGCAGCATCTCCTTGTTCGCGCTGCGCCAGTGCTGCACCGACTCTTTGGGCAGGACCCGCATAGCCCCGGGACGGACGTGGATCACCATGCCATCCTCCCTGTTGTAGTCAACTTCCAGGAGCCGGTCGCTCTTCATGTCTTTCCTCCTGTAGATGCCTTGGTTTTGCCGGCCCCAGCGGCGGTCTGGAACCGTAGCTTCAGGTTCGCGCCATCCTTCTTGGCCTCTACCACTGCGAACTCTGCCAGCGCCCTGGGCAAGATGATATTCCTGCGGTAGTGTCCCACCTGCAACGTCAGCTCCCCGTCGCCGCGCAAAACGGAGATTTCATCCAGCGTCGTAAAGGGCACTGCGACAGTCATGACATACGCGCCCTCTTCCTTCGTCACGGTCTGGGACTGGCCCTGGTAGAAGAGCTGGGTTGGGTCCTGCTCCCCAAAAACGGTCTGGGCCATCTCTCTGAGCCGCTCCAGGCCAACCACTTCCTGGCTCATGAGCGGCGCCTTGATGATGGGGATGGGGTCAAAATACTCGTTGATCATATCCAGGTATTTGGCCTGGCTCAGCTTCCAATTATCGAAGAACTTGTCTTCCAGCGACGCGGGCAGCACGCGGTTGCACACCAGGAGGTCGGTGCAATAGCCGTACAGGTTCAGGTATGTGAAGGTCCGCTGGGTCTCCTTGATCACCATCTTTTCGGGGTTCACCACCAGCCGGACTGAGGAGGTCTCCGGATCGCTGAGGATGACCCGCATTTTCTCCAGGTCGTGAAAGAGGGTTTCCACGGTGTCAAAGACCCCTCTGCTAGGCATGGGCATGCCCGTCATGCCGCGCACCACCGGCCCCAGGGCAGCCGCCAGACGCCGCTCGATGGGAAACAGCCGCTGCATGTACCAGCGGGCCATTTCAGGAAAGCTCAGCAGGCGCAGCGTTTCCCCTGTTGGCGCGCAGTCCACGATGATAACGTCGAAGTCACCGCTTTCGGCGTACCGGCTGATGTACAAGAGTCCGACCAACTCCTCCATGCCTGGCAAGACCGCCATCTCCTCTGCCTGCAGCTCATCTGCCCCCTGCCAGCGCATGAGAGACACCAGCCACTCCCGCACGATTTTCCAGTGGCCCTGCAGCTCCTTCAGGACGTCAATCTCCTGGCCCCACAGGTCCTGCCCTACCCTCACAGCGTCGCCGCCCAATGGCACGTCCAGAGAGTCTGCCAGGCTGTGCGCGGCATCGGTGCTGACCACAAGCGTCCTGTGCCCCAGGTCCGCAGAGCGCACGGCGGTAGCCGCCGCAACGCTGGTCTTGCCGACGCCGCCTTTACCCGTGTACAGGATAATTCGCATGAACTGACTCCTTGTAATTGTTATTATACGCCCATTGCGCGTTCCTTCCGCCCTCTTCTACCCTGTGCTATCATCAAGCCATGACTGCTGCCGCCATCTCAGGCCGCCGTATCCAGGTTGCCGTCTTTCCTCCGTTCAGGCGGCTCGCCGCTGCTCCGTGGCTCCGGCGCGTCGCCCGCCAGGCGCTCATCCAGGGCCAGCCCGAGGTCGGCAAACGGTATCGCGCTCTCAGCCTCACCATTGCCGACGACGACACGATCCGCATGCTCAACCGCAACTACCGTGGACTCGACGAGACGACTGATGTCTTAGCCTTCGCCTTTGACCACCCCGGCGAGTACGAAGGGGAGAACGCGCCGCCATCCGCAGCAGACGTTCCTTTCATCACAGCGCCCGGGGAGCGGGATGATTTCGCTGGGGAAGTCATTGTCTCCTACCCGCAGTGCCGGCGGCAAGCGCTGGCAAGCGGCCATGCCGATCATGACGAGCTGGCCTTGCTCATAGCCCACGGTGTGCTGCATCTTCTTGGGTACGACCACGCCGAACCCCTGGAGGAGCAGGCCATGCAAGCAGTGGAAGGCCGTATCCTTGCTGAGCTTGGCGTACGGGACCCTCGACCATGAACGCCCAGGTCTACTACCGCAAATGGCGCCCGCGCAGGTTTGACGACCTGGTGGGCCAGGAGGCTGTTGCCCGCACCCTGAAGCAGGCGGTTGCCCGCAACCGCATTGCCCACGCATACCTCTTCTGCGGGCCACGCGGCACAGGCAAGACAAGCACCGCCCGCATCCTTGCCAAGGCCGCCAACTGCCTTGCCCCTCAGGAGGGCGAGCCTTGCAACCAGTGCAGCCCCTGCATGGCGGTCAACGATGGCCGCGCCCTTGACCTGGTGGAGATAGACGCCGCCAGCAACAGGCGTATTGAGGAGATGCGCGACCTGCGGGAGAAGGTGCACTACTCCCCTTCCGAGGGCAGGTTCAAGGTCTACGTCCTGGACGAAGTCCACATGTTGACCAATGAGGCGGAGGCCGCCCTCCTGAAGACGCTGGAGGAGCCGCCACCCCACGTCATGTTCATCCTGGCAACCACCGACCCGCAGAAGCTCAATGAGACAATCGTGTCGCGTTGCCAGCGCTTCGACTTCAAACGCATTTCAATAGAAGCAACCGCCCAGAACCTTGCCCGCGTCTGCGAGGCGGAAGGCATCCAGGCCGATCTCGCTGCGCTCAGGGCCATCGCACGCAACGCCGACGGCAGCATGCGGGATGCCGAAGGCCTCCTGGAGCAGGCCGCCACCTCTTTCGGCAGCCCCCTTACCCTTGACCAGGTGCGCCTGCTGCTTGGCCTGGCCGATGACGAGCGCATCCGGCAATTGGTGGACCAGACGCTTGAGGGACAGACGCCCCAGGCGCTGGCTACCCTGAGCGCCATCGCTTCCGAAGGCGTGAGCCTGCGGCAGCTCCACAGGCAGATGGTTGACGAGGTGCGCGACATTCTTCTCGCGAAGGCGGGGGGCAAGCAATCCCCAGACGGAGATGCCGGGCCACGCCGTCTCCTCCAGAGCGTCTCCATGGAGCGCCTGCTGCTCACCCTTCGCCAGCTTGGCCAGGTCGTGTTCCGGCCGGACGCGCCTCCCACGCTGGCCCTGGAACTGGCGATCATCGAATCGGCGCAGGACGCCGCGCCGTCGCCACAGGCTGTTGCGCCTGCCCATGCCGAAGCTCCTCCCCAGCAGCGGCTTGCTGAAGCTCACCCTGCTGCCGCAACATCTGCCGCCAGGCCACCCGCCGCTCCAGTCCGGCAGGAACGGCCACCCACCAGTCCATCGCAGGCGGTCCCGACGGCGGCACGGCCAAGGCCTGTCGCTCCAGCCAACGCCACGCCCGAACCACTGCCCGAAGGCATGCCCATGGCCGAGCGGCTGGAGCGCCGGTGGGATGAGATCATCAAGGCCCTCGAACGGAAGAAAGGCCGCAGGTTCTACCTGGGGCCCCTCCTGCGCGCGTGCAAGCAGCACCGCATGGAAGGCGACACCCTCTATCTGGAGTTTACGCATACCTCGCACACCGAACGCATGCGAGAGGAGATGGACACGCCCGAGGGCAAGCGCCTGCTCATCGAAGCCCTGGCGAAGGCCATCGGTGTAACTACACCCCTCAAGGTGGAGATCATCGCACCCACAACACCACAGCGCATGGACAAAGCCAGTCGCAGCCCCCTGGTGCAAGCGGCAATCAGCATGGGCGGCCGCATCATAGAAGAGATCGAGGAGAAGGACTACGATGAATAAGAACATGGTCCGCCAGGCACAGCAGCTCCAGCAGCGCCTCATCAAGATGCAAGAGGAGCTGGAGCACCTGACTGTTGAGGCCTCCGCCGGCGGCGGAGCGGTCAAGGTCGTTGCTACCGGGAAGCAACGCGTCACCTCCATCAAGATCGACCCGGCAGCGGTTGATCCGCAAGACGTTAGCATGTTGGAAGATATGGTCCTTGCCGCAGTAAACGAGGCCATGGACAAGGCAGGGGAGATGGCCAATCAGAAGATGAGCGCCGTCACCGGCGGCATGAAGATACCGGGACTGATGTAGGGAACCCTATGGCAAGCACTGAAGCGCCACCCCACAGTGGAGCAGAGGAGTCTTCCAAGGCTCTTGGCCAGTTGGAGGAGGTCTATGAGGCGCGGCGAGGGGCCTCCCCGGAAGCATTGCGCGCCTTGTACGCCTCTGCAGCTACCGAATGCCTGAAACTTGGCATATCGGCCCTTGAGCGTTTGCACGTACAAGACCTGGAATCAGGGACAATGGCCTTCATCACGTGGCAAGAGCGCGCCCGGGAAGACAGCCAAATAACGGCTTTCAAGAAAGCCGTGGGCCAGTTTAAGAAACTCTTGACACCAGAACAGAAAGAGGTGCTGGGCGATTTCCTCATGAACGTCAGGCTGACGTGCATCAAAGACCCTTTTGAGCGATGGGATGCTATCGCCGAGGAGATCAACAAGGTCTGGCCCAAGGACCTTGACGCCGTCGAAGCCATCAGGAGGCAGCGACGCTAATGGCCGAGTTTGTGGTAGACGCCAGTGTTTGGGTTGCCTACTGGTTGCGCAGGCCGCTGCAATACCCAATCGCCCTCCAATTTGTTCAGGAGCTCAGATTGGGAGAACACTCCTGCCATCTGCCGAATCTAGCCCTTGTTGAGGTATGTGCGTCTGTCCTTAGGGAGATACCCAGGCCTTCACAGTCGTTAGCCCTTTACACACAGGTTAGACAGACTTTCGCCGAATGGGAAAACGCCCGCCTGGTGCAGTTCTACGAGCTAACCCGCCCTCATGCAACCAACGCAATTGAATTGAATGCGCCCATGCCCCGTCATCTTCGGGGTGCCGACAGCGTCTACGCCGCCCTCTTCCAGGAGCTGGGCATGCCGCTGAAGACCTTTGATACGGAAATCCAGCAGCGCTACGCCAACGCCACGCCATGACCACCAACGACTACCTTCCCGCAGCAGCGCCGGTCGCACGCCTCATCCAGGAGTTGCATAAGCTCCCAGGCATCGGCACAAAGACGGCCCAGCGCCTCACCTACTACCTGGTGCGTATGCCGGAGGAGGAAGCCCGCGCCCTGGCGCAGGCAATCATTGCCGTCAAGGAGCAGATCATCCTCTGCTCCCTGTGCCAGAACCTCACTGAGGCAGACCCTTGCCCTATTTGCTCCGACCCTTCCCGCGACCGCACCATCATCTGCGTCCTGGAGGAGCCGCTGGACGTCCTGGCCCTGGAGCGCACCAACTGCTTCAAGGGGCTGTACCACGTCCTGCACGGCGTCGTCTCGCCCATGAACGGCATCGGCGTCGAAGAGCTGAAGATACGCGAGCTCCTGACCCGCCTGAAAGACGCCACCGTCCAGGAGATTGTCCTGGCCACCAACCCCAACCTGGAGGGGGAGGCTACGGCCATGTACATCCAGCGCCTGGTCTCGCCGCTGGTGCCCAAAGTGACGCGGCTTGCCCGGGGGCTCCCAGTGGGAGGCGACCTGGAGTACACCGACCTGGTGACTCTTACCCGCGCCTTCCAGGGAAGGCAGGCGCTCTGACGGCGCCTTATCCGCGTTCCCTTCGTATTTCTGGAACAGGGCGGGAGTGAAAGCCGGGCAATGTCCAGACCCCATCTCTTCAATACCGAGGCGCTGGTCCTCCGCTCCACAGAGCTGGGAGAGGCCGACCGTCTGCTCACGCTGCTCACGCCCGCCTATGGGAAGCTTCACGCAACCGCCAGGGGCGTCCGAAAGGCAACCAGCAAGCTGGGCGGTCACCTCGATATCCTCACGCGCGCCTCGTTGACCATCAGCCACGGCCAGAGCCTGGACACGGTCAGCGGGGCGGAAGCGCTGGAACCTTTCATGGCCCTGAAGGCAGACCTGAGAGCCCTGTCCAAGGCCCTTTACCTGGCCGAGCTTGCAGACGCGTTCCACCCCCCGGAGTCACCCAATCCCCAGGCATATGCCCTTTTCCTGGAGACCTTGCGCGTCCTGGAGAGCTCCGAGGACCACGACCTGGCGCTCCGTTGCTTCGAGGTGCAGCTTTTGGGCCTGTGCGGGTTCCAGCCGCACCTCTCCTCTTGCGTGCAGTGCGACGAACCGCTTCAGCCGGGACGCCATTTCCTCAGTCCGGCGGCCGGCGGCATCCTGTGCCCCGCTTGTTGCCCCGCCTACTCCGATGCCGCGCCTATTTCCGTCCACGCCCTAAAGGTGCTACGCTATCTCGCATCCAATCCGCTGGCGACCGCCCTGCGGGTGAACGTCAAGGCGGGCTTGCACCGGGAGCTGGCAGCCCTGACAGGCGGCTTCTTGCGTCACGTTCTTGAGCGGGAGCTTCGCTCCACCGCTTTCCTGCGCAGCGTCACGCAACAGGCTGCACGGCTGGAGGAGCAGCAAACAAGTCATAGGTAAGAGGCTATGCCCAAAAGCAAAAAGAAAAAGCAGCCCCTCTTCAACAAGATACTCATTGCTAATCGCGGGGAGATCGCCTGCCGCATCATCCGCACGTGCCACCGCTTGGGCATCAAGACCGTAGCGGTCTACTCCGAGGCCGATGCCCGTGCCCTTCACGTGCAGCAGGCTGATGAGGCTGTGCTCATCGGCCCGCCGCCGGCCTCGGAGAGCTACCTGAACGGCGACGCCATCATTCGGGCTGCTCAGCAGACCGGGGCAGAGGCCGTCCACCCCGGCTACGGCTTTCTCTCTGAGAACACCGCGTTTGTCAAGGCGTGCGGAGAGGCAGGCATCGTCTTCATAGGCCCGCCGGTGGAGTCCATGGAGCGCATGAAAAACAAGGCGCAGGCCCGCAGACTGGCGGAGGAGGCCGGCCTGCCGCTTCTGCCTGGCTCTACTGGCGCCGTGGACGACCAGGAGGCCCTGGACAAGGCCCTGGAAATCGGCTTCCCGGTGATGGTCAAAGCCTCCCAGGGCGGAGGGGGCATCGGGATTCGCCGGGTGGAGTCCGCAGCGGAGATGCCGGAGGCCTTGGCGCGAGCCCGGTCCCTGGCGGAAAGTGCCTTCGGAAGCGCCCAGGTCTACGTTGAGAAATTCCTGGAAAGCCCTTCTCACATCGAAGTGCAGGTGCTCGCTGACCACTTCGGGAAGGCGGTCCATCTGTACGAGCGCGACTGCTCTATGCAGCGGCGCAACCAGAAGGTCATCGAGGAGTCCCCCAGCATCAAGCTCAAGAAGCGCCGCCGCAACCAGATGTACCAGGCGGCCCTGGCTCTGGTCAAACACATCGGCTATGCCAACGCAGGGACCGTCGAGTTCCTCGTGGACAAGGAAGGCCGCTTCTATTTCGTGGAAATGAACACGCGCCTCCAGGTGGAGCACCCGGTGACAGAGATGATCACGGGCCTGGACATGGTGGAGCTCCAGATACGCATCGCCGCAGGCGAGCACCTGCCCTTTGACCAGGACGACATCGAGCGCAAGGGCCACGCCATCGAGGTCCGCATCTATCCGGAGGACCCGAAGACCCTTCTGCCTGTATCGGGAAGGCTGGAAACCATTGAGTTGCCCACCGACGAGCATATCCGTGTGGACAGCGCCATCTTCCCAGGATATGAAATCACGTCCTATTACGACTCCCTCATGGCAAAGGTCATCGCCTGGGGCAAGAGCCGGGACAAAGCCATCGAGACGCTGTCCAAAGGCCTGAAGAACTTCCAACTGCCCAACGTCACCCACAATATCCCCCTCATTTTGGCCGCCCTGGACAGCGAAGAGTTCAAGAAGGGGACATTCGACACGTTGACTCTGAGCGCCATCGTCGAACGATCGAACGCAGAAGCGCCGGAGCTGTCGGAAAAAGAGAAGGTGGCAGTCGCAGCGGCCGCTCTGAGCAACGCCTTTGGCAGCAGTAGCGGCCAGCGTCCCTCGAATCCCTGGAAGGGCTATGGCCGCATCAGCCAGATGAACCCCTGGAGTGGAAGAGGCAACCGGTGGTGAAGCGCCTGATCAGGGTGAAGGTCAAAGACGTCTGGCACACGGTAGAGGTGGAGGACCCTCCTCGCTATCCGTTTCAAATCATCGTGGATGGCGAAGCTATCCAGGTGGAGGTTGAGGCGGAGGGCGCCGAGGCCCTCCCGCGGCCGGCCCGTCCGTCATCTGCGGCCGGCGCAGGCAAGAATGTTGGACTTACCGGCATCAGCCAGGAAGGCGAGAGGATCATCCGGGCCCCCATGCCTGGACGCATCGTCTCCGTTTCGGTAAAGGTGTGGGACCGGGTGGAGCCAGGCAAGGAGGTTTGCGTGCTCGAAACCATGAAGATGGAGCAGAGCGTCCTCCTCGCACGCGCAGGGGCTGTCCGCGCTGTTTTCATCCGCCCCGGACAGATCGTCGCAGTGGGAGACCCGCTCATACAGATGGAATAGGTTCTGTGATGCAAGCCTACAAGGTGACCATCTTCTTGCTGCCGGACCCAACCACGGGGTCTTACGCAGTGCACATCCCTTTTTTCCCTAACTGCGTTACCGGTGGGGAATCAGCAGCAGAGGCGCTCCGGAACGCAAAGGAGGCCCTGGAACTCCATCTTGCGGACGCCACGGAGGACGATCTGGAAGACCTCCGGTTGTTTGGTTTTGACCACGTGGTCGTTGGGGAGATCGAGGTCAAGGTGGATACAAGAGCAAAGGCAACGATGTAGGCAGCAACCCTGAATGGCGCCACTTTTCGGTGCCAAGCAACCCCTGGGAGGAACAAACAACGATGGACCTGCAGCCGTACATTCGCGACATCCCTGATTTCCCCCGGCCCGGCGTCATGTTCAAGGACATCACGCCACTCTTGCAGACCCCAGCGGCCTTCTCCTATGTGATAGACCAGATGGCCGCGCACTACAAGGGCCGCGCCATAGACGGGGTGCTAGCTATCGAGGCTCGCGGGTTCCTGCTGGGCGCGGCCCTGGCCTACAAGATGGAGAAGCCGCTTATCCCGCTGCGGAAGCGGGGCAAGCTCCCCTTCCATACGGTCTCCGTCTCTTACGCCCTGGAGTACGGCTCCGACACTATCGAGATGCATCAGGACGGCCTTGTCGCCGGCCACAGGGTGGTCATTGTGGACGACGTCCTGGCCACGGGAGGCACCATGGGGGCCGCATGCCGCCTGGTAGAGCAGTCCGGAGGGAAAGTGGCCGGCCTTGCACTCCTCATGGAGCTGGCGTTTCTCAACGGGCGCCAGAGCCTGGCAGCCCATGACATCTTCGCCCTGCTGAAGTACTGAGGTCCCCGCCACCGGCACGGTTCGCCACCCCGCACCCATAGCCAGAGTCTATGAGACAGAGAGTAAGGCATAGGGCGGTTTGATTGCTTTCATGTAGGACTGATTGTGTTTTTGCGTTTTTCTCGGGGTGACTTGCACCGGCGAATGTTGAGAGGGCAGACCTGCCCCAGCGTCCGCTTGCTGCAGAGCAGCCGTGCGGAAAGAGACGATATGCTTGACTACGGCGTTGCTCAGGATAGCAGGGCGGGGCGGGAACGCGGAAGGGGCAACGACAGTACGCAGGCACACCTGCAGGCGACAAAGAAATCCAGGGGCGCCAAGAGCTACGGCTTCGCCAGCAACCCCCTCACCCTCTTCCACACCGCCTCCGCCACTGCCTCCGCCGACTGCGCCGCATCCACCACCAGCCACCGCTCCTTGTCGGCAGAGGCTTGTTCCAGATACCCCTGGCGCACCCTTCGGTGAAACGCCAGCGGTTCACCCTCAAACCGCCGCAACCCTTCCTGGTCTTGCCTTCCCACCTGCGCCCCGACCCCTTCTTCTGCCAGCAGGGACGTCTGGGCGGAAACGCGACGTAGCGCATCTTCGGGCAACATGTCCAGCAGCACAACAACGTCCGGCTTCAGGCCGCCGGTGGCAAGGCTGTTGAGCGTCGCCACGGTCTCCAGCGGCACGCCCCGTCCGTACCCCTGGTACGCCACTGTTGATTGAGTGAAGCGGTCGCAGATGACGGTCTGGCCTTCCTCCAGGGCGGGCCGGAGCACCTTGCTTACCAGCTCAGCACGGGCGGCGGAGAACAGCAGAAGCTCGGTCAGCGCACCCATGCCCGCCTGCCTCCGCCCCTGCCCGCCCCGCTCCGCCATCAGCAGGCGTCGCACCTGTTCGCCCAGCGGCGTGCCTCCAGGCTCGTGGATGAGGAGGGGGGCATGGCCTTCCCGCATGAGGCGCGAATACAGCAGACGCGTCTGCGTCGTCTTGCCGCAGCCCTCGCCGCCTTCAAGGACAATGAACAGGCCCGCCATCAGCGTCCCGTGGGCGCACGGAAGATCGTCAGGCGGCGGTTCGGCTCGTCACCAACGCTGGTGGACTCCAGGTTGTACCGGTGGGCAAGCTGGTGTTGGAGCCGCCGGACGTAGGAACGCTGAGGCGATAGCTCTACCATGTCCTCGCCTTGCCAGACCCGCTCCACGGCCTCCTGGGCCTCCTGCAACGCAGCGTCCAGCGCGCCATTGGCGCTGCTCCGGTAGGCCAGGCCCCGCACGAACTGTGCGATCTGGGGCGGGTTGTTGTTCCGCAGTACGTGCACCGGCTTGCCGCGCTCCTGGGCCATGCGTATGACCTGGGGGCCGCGCCGGTAATGCGCCTTCGTTGTTACCAGCACTTGGGCCTCGTCCAGATTATCCACTACCTGCACGGGCGAATGGGTTGTGCGTATTGCCATCTCAATGGCCCCGCGGCTGACGCCAAAGGGGTACAGCTTGATGGTCTCCCGCTGAACGTCCGCATCCTCGCCTTCGCCTTCCTCGACCTCATCCTTGAAGTACCCGCCCCCATCGTGCCGGTCGTTGCCGGCGCGTCCGAACTGCGGTTGCGTCGAAGCCCTTGCCTCGTGAGCCTTGTGCAGCCTGCCTTCGGCGTCCACCCACCGCAGCTCGGGCGATGGTTCAATCCCGCGCAGCATGTCGTCCACTACCCGGGCCACGTCAAGGTGCACAGCCAGGTGCTCGCGGTCCCGTATCTCTACAACCACGTCAAAGGTTGGGGGGCGCTTGCGCTCCTGCACAGTCTTCTGCGTGCGGCGGCGGCGCGCCTCTTCGTCCCCCAGGATCACCGTCTGGACGCCTCCGACCAGGTCGGAAAGCGTGGGATTGAGGATGAGGTTCTCCAGCGTGTTGCCGTGCGCCGTGGCGATAAGCTGCACGCCCCGTTCCGCAATGGTGCGGGCGGCTTCTGCTTCTTGCTCCGTGCCCATCTCATCAATGATGATCACCTGGGGCATGTGGTTTTCCACCGCTTCGATCATCACGTTGTGCTGGAGGGCCGGCGTAGTGACCTGCATGCGGCGCGCGCGGCCAATGCCCGGGTGAGGAATGTCCCCATCGCCCGCGATTTCGTTGGACGTGTCCACCACAATGACCCGCTTGTGGGCCTCGTCCGCCAGGACCCGGGCAGCCTCCCGCAGGATGGTCGTCTTGCCTACGCCGGGACGTCCCAGCAAAAGGATGCTCTTGTCCGAGCGTATGAGGTCTTCCAGGGGTTGGATGGTGCCGAAGACGGCGCGCCCTACGCGGCACGTGATGCCCACGATCTTGCCGCGCCGGTTGCGAATGGCGGAGAAACGGTGAAGGGTGCGCTCTATGCCCGCACGGTTATCGTCTCCAAAGGCGCCTATGCGCTGGATGACATACTGCAGGTCGTCTTCCGCAACCTCCCGGGAGTCCAGGAGCGCTTCCGAATCGGGGAAGCGGGCTTCCGGCGGCCTGCCCAGGTCCAGCACGACCTCGATGAGATCGCCAAGGTCTTCCCGCTGCCGCAGCGGCCCCAGCACGTGGGGCGGCAAGGTATCCAGCAATGCCTGAAGGTCGTCAACGATGATCTTCGTCACCCTATCGCGAGCTCCTCCGCCGTGTGGCTAGACAGTTGTGGGGGCAGGCGCCCATGCCCGTTCTTTGATCATTGGCGCCAACGTCTTGACCATGAGACGGTAACACGTGCTTACTTCAAAACCCATCCGCTCCAAAAGCAAGTGAAGCTCTGTCTGATACTCCGGCACTTCCCAAAGGACTCCCCTTCTTCCTCCCGACCGCACGACGTAGGTGACGAGCGAAGAAGGGTCCAGGATTTCAGCGGGTCGCAGCATGGTGCGGACCCTTTTCCACCCGTAGTGGTCGTCAAAACGAAGCCAGGCAGCGATTTCCCCCCCCCTCTCGACGACGAGCTGCCTCGTACGCCGCGTCTCCGGCTCTTCAGCATCGCGCCATTGCTGCATGGTGAGGCCAATCTTGAACCGGACCTCCGCCGGCGTACAAGCGTTGTACAGGCGGAACAAGGCATGATCGTCCCCTACCCTGCGCAGCCGCGTGTTCAACAGCGGCTCTTCCTTTGATAACGGACTCCTCCCTGGAAGCGTCAGCAGCAGCACTTGCGTTGTGGCGGCGAATCCCGCCTGGGCAACCGCCTTCTGGAGCGTCCACTCGTCCGGCAGGCGCAGAAGCAGCCGCTCTGCGCCTCGCTTCGCTGCGGAGGCGGACACCGCTCCAAGCAGCTCCCCCAGCGCGCCGTTGTCCTCTTCGAGCAACGCCAGGTGGTCAACGGTCCAGGCGGTGGGCCCTTTGCCCTGCCGCGCCGACACGATCCCGAGCAGCTTCCCCTTCTCAATGGACGCCAGACCCACGCTGGACCGCTTGTAGCGAATGCGTTCCAGCGCGAGAGCGTATCCTCTGAGCGGCGGCTGGCCTCCAGCGGCGGCACGAGTGGGCAGCGCTGCCAGATCGGGCGGTCCCTGAGCAGCGGCCCGCATGATCTCCATCAAGCCCAGTGAGCGGATCATGACGCTCCTGTTGCCGCCATGCGCAAGAACAACTGGTGAAACCGCGTGTCAGTAGTGAGCTCAGGATGAAAGGATGTCGCAAGCAGATTCCCCTGGCGGGCGGCTATGATGCCGTTCCCGGGGAGCTTGGCCAAAACCTCCACCTTCGGGCCTGCGCGTTCAATCTTGGGCGCTCGGATGAAGATGCAATGAAAGGGCTTCTCTCCGGCGGCCGCAATGGGGATATCGGCTTCAAAGCTGTCTACCTGGCGGCCGTAGGCGTTGCGGTGCACGACTATGTCCATGAGGCCCAGCGGCTCCGGACGGTCCTCCGCCAACTTGCTCGCCAGCATGATCATGCCCGCACACGTGCCCCACGCCGCCATGCCGCCGCGTACCTTTCTCTTCAATGGCTCCCTGATGTCATACACATCCATCAGCCGTGCGATGGTCGTGCTTTCCCCTCCGGGGATGATGAGGCCGGCCAGCCCGTCCAGTTGGTGGGGCAACCGCACCTCACAGCAGTCCACCTGCAGCCGCCGCAAGACGGCCATGTGCTCGGCAAAGTCCCCTTGTACCGCCAGAACGCCAATCCTGGTCAAGACCGTCACCAACCCCTGGTGGCAAGCACCTGCTCGGGCCGCAGGGTGCGGACGTCAATGCCCGGCATGGCCGCGCCCAGGCCCTTGGACGCCTCAGCCACAATAGCGGGGTCGTTGTAGTGCGTCACCGCCTTCACGATGGCCTTCGCCACTTTCTCAGGCTCGCTTGCCTTGAAGATGCCGGACCCCACGAACACGCCGTCCGCGCCTAGCTGCATCATGAGGGCAGCGTCCGCAGGTGTGGCCACGCCGCCGGCGGCGAAGTTCACGACGGGCAAGCGTCCAAGCCGCCTGACCTCGCGCAACACTTCAAGCGAAGCGCCCAAGGCCTTCGCCTCCGCCTGCAACTCGTCCTCGTTCATATTCTGCACCTTGCGGATCTCCGACATCACCGCCCGCATGTGGCGAACTGCCTCCACCACGTTGCCGGTGCCCGCCTCGCCCTTGGTGCGCATCATGGCCGCGCCCTCGGCTATCCGTCGCAGCGCCTCGCCCAGGTCGCGGCAGCCGCACACGAAGGGCACCTTGAAGCCGTGCTTCCAGATGTGGTTGGCCTCGTCGGCAGGCGTCAGGA
>JACQUI010000096.1 GCA_016210395.1 Chloroflexota bacterium
CTCCCTATCGGAAGGAGTCCCTTTTCCTTTGATACTTACTGAAGGCTATGACCGCCCCACCCTACCTCGATAAGCGCGACTGAACAGTGTCGTCCCTGAAGCATCAAAAACCTGGAAGTTCTGAAAAGAGGGATTCTGCCAGCTCGCGAGCCCATTGGCATCGGAAGCCAACACCTTACCACTGCCCTGGTTTCCGTCGACGATCTTGATGCTGCCAGCAACATCTAACTTCGCCCCCGGGCTCGTGGTCCCGATGCCCACGTTGCCGCTGCCTAAAACGGTCAACAGTTTTGTCCCGGAAGATGCCTCGCCTGTTCTGACTTGTAGCACTGTCTCGGTAGCGGCTAATGCCTGTACATTTGTTCCGCTTCTCTTTCCTCCTGCAAGGACAACGGCTGCGGCGGCATCATGAGGATCTGACGACGCAAATTTACCTGTTACTGCAGCAGCCACATCTGCACTGTTTGTCCCATCATCGTGAAACCCCCGTAGTAATGCACCACCAACAAGAGAGCCCCATTGACCAATAGATACCGAGACATCCGTTGGGTTAAAGTCCGTCATTCCTTGTGCTACGTCCCCGTCTGACAAATAAACTGTTGGATTAGAGCCAGCCGCCGTATGAACGTGCAAGGGGCCGCTCGGACTGGTCGTGCCGATGCCCACGTTGCCGTTTGATACCGTCAACCCAATCGGCAGTCCTGTGTCGGCTGTTCCCAGGTGGAGTTTTTTAGCGACTTCTGATCGAATAACTAGATCTCCACTGGCCGAATTGGTCAGCAGATCGTTGGCATTGTCCGCAATGCCCATAAAGGTGTTGTCCGACGCACCACGGACCAGGTTGACCCACGGCTTCGTCGCGCTGTTTAACGTGAGCAAGTACCCCGGACTGGTCGTGCCGATGCCCACGTTGCCGGCACTTGTAATGGTCGCACGAGTAGTTATAGCTCCCCCTGTTGGTTTCGTGCCAAAGGTCAGATCAGCAGCATCAGAATTTGTGGCATCTCGATTGACATCAATGTATGCAAGGCGAGTCGTACCATTGTAAAAAGACACTCGACCCAGCGCATTACTTGGACCTGCGGATGGATTGGTAAATGTGAGTCCCGCGTCATTGTTTCCGCTGCCACCGCTGATTTCTAAATATCTCGAAGCAACGCCTTGGGGACTCGTCGTCCCGATCCCCACACTCCCGTTCACTGTCAACCCATCTGCCCCGGCGATGTTCACTGCCCCCGCATCCGCGGTGATCGTCCGGCCTGCGCCCGCGCCGCCCTGGTCATACGCCTGGTCCAGGGTGCTGCCGCTCCCTCCGGTAGCCGCGATCGTCAGGGTGTTGCCGCTGGGGGTGATGGTCACATTGCTGCCCGCGGCCAGGGTTACTGCATCCGTGAGCGAGTTGACACTCTTGACCACCTGACCAGAGGCGACCTTCGCCCCCGTCACCGCGTTGTCCGCCAGATCAGCCGTGGCAATGGTCCCATCCGCGATCTTTGCAGGGGTCACCGCACCGTCCGCAATCTTGGCGCTGGTCACGGCATTGTCCGCCACGGTCGAGGCCGCGGCAATGGTCAGGGTGTTGCCGCTGGGGGTGATAGTCACATTGCTGCCCGCGGCCAGCGTCACCGCATCTGTCAGCGAATTCACGCTCTTGACCACCTGGCCGCTGGCCACCTTCGCCCCGGTCACGGCATTGTCCGCTAGATCCACCGTGGCCACTGCCCCATCCGCAATCTTGGCACTGCCCACGGCGCCATCCTGAATCTTGGCAGTACTCACCGCATGGTCCGCCAGCTTGCTGCTGCTCACGGCGCCATCCTCCACCCCCTTGGCCATCAGGCTGTAGGGCGCGGCGCTCAGGGCAAGGCGCGGGCTGAGTTCGGTCCCCCCCACGCTGATCCCCAGGTAGAGCGGCTGAGTGAAGGCCACATTCAGCGGGGTCACCCTCCCCCGCACCGCGTAGCACACCCCGCTGGTGGTGGTCACGCTTTGGGTTTCGGTCCACAGTGCGCTCCCCCCGGTGGCCGCACTGTAGAGGCTGAAAGAGAGGGAGTAGCTGCCATTGGCCACGGCCACCCCGCTGTTGTCCGTGAGCACCCCCTGGTACCCGATGGTAGAGGGCGCCTGCGCCCAAACTGCTCGCAGGCTCAGGCACACCCACAACACGCTGAGGGCGAAGCACCGATTGGCCATAGCTCTGTCTCCCATTTTCCTTATCCAGTCCGTACGCCTTCAACAGCGCCCGCACGAATACCGACCCCCCGCACAGTTTCAGTCCCTCGGTGGACCAGCGCCTCAGCAACCCGGCCCCGGCCGCGTCGATGTTCTGCACCCCTTCCAGGTCCAGCACCAGCCTTCCCCCCTGGCTCAAATAGCGTCCCCCCTCCTGCTCCAGCAGCTCCACATCCCCCCCGCACACCCACCCCTCCACCTTGAGCGCCACTTCCTCTTGATCCTGCGACAC
>JACQUI010000091.1 GCA_016210395.1 Chloroflexota bacterium
AGCCCCCCGCATAGCTCACCCCTAGGCGGCTCTTTCGTCGGCTCATCTTTCACCTCGCAGGTGTGAGCCTACCACCTTGCCTCCCTACCTGTGAACCACTTTTACCCACGGTCTAGGGGTCGGACCACGCCGCTTGTGCCTCACCCGCCTCCCGTGGAACAATGCTCCTGCTATGGGAGCATACGAGACGTTCCTCCGACCCCTGGTCTTCACGCTGGAGCCGGAGCGGGCCCAGGCCCTGGCCGAGTGGGGCCTGCGCCGCCGCCGGCTCTGGCGCTTTCTCACGTGGCACTACGACCGCACCGACCCGCGCCTGCGCGTCCAGGCCGCCGGCCTGGACTTTCCCTCGCCCGTGGGCCTTGCCGCCGGCTACGACAAGCAGTGCAGCGTCCTGGACTCGCTGCTGGCCCTGGGCTTCGGCTACGTCGTGGGCGGGACGGTTCTGAAAGACCCGCGCCCCGGCAACCCAAAGCCCCGGGTGCTGCGCCTCACCAGGGAGCGGGCCCTGGTCAACGCACTGGGGTTCCCCTCCGTGGGCATGGAGGCGGCAGCCGCCAGCCTGGAGCGCCTGCGTGGGAGACTATCGGCCCCTGGCAAGCCTGCGCTTGTCAGCGTGGCAGGCCTGACACAGGAGGACTTCCTGGAGTGCCACGCTCGCTTGGAGCCGCTGGTGGACGGCGTGGAGCTGAACATCAGCTCGCCCAACACCCGGGGGCTGCGCGTCTTTCAGGAACCGGAGACCCTTGCCCGGCTGCTGGCCGCCGTCAACGCCCAGCGCCGCAAACCACTCTTTGTGAAGCTGCCGCCCTCGCACGACCCTCCCAGCCATGACCTGTTCCTGTCGCTGCTGCGGGTATGCAAAGCACAAGCCGTGAGCGGGCTGACCGTTGCCAACACGCGCCCCGTGGAAGCTCCGGCGCTGGCGATGGGACGCGGCGGCCTGAGCGGCCCGCCGCTTCTGGCGGACACGCTGCGCATGGTGACCGAGGCGCGGGCCGAGGTGGGGCAGGGGATGGCCATCAACGCCTGCGGCGGCATCGCGACGGCGGAGGACGCGCTGCGCGCCCTGCGGGCGGGGGCCGACACGGTGCAGTTGCTGACGGCGCTTGTCTACCAGGGGCCGTCGGTGGCACGGCGCATCAACCGCGGGCTGGCGCGCATGCTGGATGAGACGGGGCGCGCCTCGTTGGGGGAGATGGCGGGGCGGGGGTGGGGTAGGGGGGACAGGAACGATCGCGAGGCAGATTTAGTGTGACAGAACCTAAGACGTCTCCCCAATCATAAGGCTATAGGTACAGGTCAGAAAGCTTCTTGGCAGCCTGAAGTTTGCCTACAGTGGTATAGCGCGGACCCTGGATGCCGCCCTTTGCTTTGTCTAGGCGAATAGGTCCAATGGACTTTGCTGCCTCAGAGAATATCAGCTTGTACTTGCCCTCATCGCCGTATCGCTCAATGCGCTCGACGGGCGCGTAGTGGGTAATGGCGGAAACGGGTTGGGTCTGATACGCGGCTATGTACTTGATCTTGTCCAGCATGCCCCCAGAAATGCGGATGGCGTACCAACACCTATTGCCGAGGAACACGCGCTCAAAGTTTTCTGGCTCTGCAGGGATTACCACAACTGTGTCAAGCGGGTCAAGGTTTGTTGCGGGTGTTTGAACCTGCGCAACTGGGATCGAGGGCGTCGGCACAATTGGCCTAGGAAACTCGAAAGCCCGCAGCCCTACCAATGGCAAGATTCGGAGAATCTCTCTCAGGAAGGCTTCCGTATCCGCTTTCTCAGCCTCGGTCAAAGTAGGCTCTTGTGGAGCGTTGCCATTGTCCAGATGGCAACGTCTGGCTTCGTTGGCGCGTCTGATCAGTGAGTACTCCAGCCAGGTCACGTGAGCCCTGTTCAGACCATCATTGCTTGAGACGAATGCAATACCCCAGTCCCAGAAATCCTTTCCTTGGATGTGAGTGTCAATGCGGTTCGCCACGTTGTCGGCTTGACCAATGTAGAGTCTGGGAAGGTCGGCATCGTCTTCCCCGTAGCCGCGCAGGATGTAGACGCCAGTTCGCTGGAGTTGAGGTCGTAGCCTTGCCTCCGACCATTTCGATCGGGGAAAATCCACCCCGACTCCTGTCCAGTTCAGTCTGTCAATGAACCGGATACCCTCTGGGTCGCCGTCGGAGACAAACATTCGAATAGTGTACGGATCGGCCATGGTCAACCCCACGGTTCTTCTCGGGTAGTCCTGCCCTATTATGGGAGGCAGGGATTGAAGTTTCAACGCTTGGACGTGCTTACCCAACCCCCGTTTGCCCAGAAAGACATGTTCCTGGGTGCAAGAGACGCAGTGCCTACGCCAAAAGCACTTGGACACGAAATCTGGTACCCTTTGTGAGTAACTTTTGGGCGCATCTTTTGGGACTCGTTAAATACGAACCCGTGGTATCCAGAGAATCCCCTGTCTCGGCAATGCTATGGACGCCATGTCCTTCCCCCTTTCCCTCTTCCACCCCATCATCGGCGAGTGGTTTGCCGGAAAATTCGCCGCGCCCACGGAGGCGCAGGCCCAGGGCTGGCAGGCCATCGCCCAGGGCAGGCACACGCTGATTGCAGCGCCCACCGGGTCGGGCAAGACGCTGGCCGCTTTCCTCACCTGCCTGGACAGCCTGGTGCGCCAGGGTCTGGAGGGCCGCTTCCAGACCGGCGTCCAGGTCGTCTACGTCTCGCCCCTGAAGGCCCTGTCCAACGATATCCACCGCAACCTGGAGCAGCCGCTGGCCGAGATCGCGGCCCTGGCGGAGCGGCGCGGGACGCCGCTGTCGGAGATACGCGTCGCCGTCCGCACCGGGGATACGCCCGCCGGCCAGCGCGCCCGCATGGCGAAAAATCCGCCGCATATCCTCATCACCACGCCCGAGTCGCTGTACATCCTGCTGACCTCCGAAAGCGGGAGGAAAGCCCTCAAAAGCGCCCGTACGCTGATTCTTGACGAGCTGCACGCCGTGGCGGACACGAAGCGCGGCGCGCACCTGAGCCTGTCTGTAGAGCGGCTGTGCGCCCTTGCGGACGGTCCTATCACGCGCATCGGCCTTTCGGCCACGCAACGGCCCATCGAAGAGGTGGCGCGGCTGCTGGTGGGCAACGCTAACATCCGAGA
This sequence comes from Chloroflexota bacterium, assembly GCA_016210395.1. Lineage (GTDB taxonomy): Bacteria > Chloroflexota > Dehalococcoidia > Lucifugimonadales > JACPCL1 > JACPCL1. The sequence continues at coordinate 3,150 of JACQUI010000091.1, forward strand.
GGACGGCTCGCCGGAGTGCGCCGTCGTGGACGCGGGGCACCGCCGCCGGATGGACCTGGCGCTGGAGCTGCAGGACTTCGAGCTTGGCCCCATCGCCACCCACGAGCAATGGGCAATCGTTCTGGACCGCGTCGCAGCGATGGTGCAGGAGCACGGCGTGACGCTGGTCTTCGTGAACACCCGCCGGTTGGTGGAGCGCGTCTCGCACCAGCTTGCCCAGCGCCTGGGCGAGAAAGCGGTCGTGGCCCATCACGGCAGCCTCTCCCAGGCGACGCGCCGGGAGGCAGAGCGCCGTTTGAAGGAGGGCGACGTCAAGGTGTGCGTGGCCACGTCGTCGCTGGAGCTGGGCATAGACATCGGCGCGGTGGACCTGGTGTGCCAGATAGGGTCGCCGCGCTCCATTGGCCTGCTCCTCCAGCGCGTGGGGCGCTCCGGCCACTCGCTGGGTGGCCTGCCCAAGGGTCGCCTCTTCCCCCTGACCCGCGATGAGCTGCTGGAGTGCATGGCCCTCAACAGGGGCGTTCGCAGGGGCAACCTGGACCGCCTCTCGATACCGGCGTGGCCCCTGGACGTGCTGGCACAGCAGATGGTGGCGGAGTGCGCCTGCCGGGAGTGGGGCGAAGAGGCGCTCTTCGACCTTGTGGGCGGGGCCTACCCTTACCTCGACCTGCCCCGGGAGCGGTACGACCAGGTGGTGCAGATGCTTTCGGAAGGCGTAGCGCCGCGAGAGGGCAGGCGTGGCGCGTACCTGCACCGGGACGGGGTCAATGGCCTGCTGCGGGCGCGCCGCAACGCCCGTCTGACCGCCCTCACCAACGGCGGCGCAATCCCCGACAACTCCGACTACGACGTCATCGCCGAGCCGGACAACACCTTCGTCGGCACGGTGAACGAGGACTTCGCGGTGGAGAGCATCAAGGGGGACGTGTTTCTGCTGGGCAACACCCCCTGGCGCATCCGGCGTGTGGAGAGCGGCCGCCTGCGGGTGGAAGACGCCACGGGCGCGTCGCCCTCGGCCCCCTTCTGGCTGGGCGAGGCCCCGGGCCGCACCAGCGAGCTCTCCGACGAGCTTTCCGACCTGCGAGAGGAGATTTACCAGCGGTTGCCTTCGGGCGACGCCGTCCCCTGGCTGCTGGCCGAAGGCTTCAGCCGGGACGCTGCCGAGCAGGCCGCCGCCTACATCGCCGAGGGCGTCCGTATCCTGGGCGCTGTGCCCACCAAGCGGCGGGTCATCGCCGAGCGCTTCTTCGATGAGTCAGGCGGGATGCAGCTTGTGCTCCACGCCCCTTTCGGCTTTGCGGTCAACCGCGCCTGGGGAATGGCCCTGCGCAAGCAGATCTGCCGCGCCTTCGACTTCGAGCTGCAGGCCGCCGCCACCAACGACGGCATCAACTTCTCCCTTGGCCCGTCTCTGTCGTTCCCACTGGCGGACGTGTTCCGCTACGTTCATCCCGCAAAGGCAGAGGAGGTCGCAACACAGGCTATCCTGCAGTCGCCCGTCTTCGGCCTGCGCTGGCGGTGGGCGGCCTCCCGCGCCTTGGCCCTGCAACGCTTCAACGGGGGGCGCAAGGTGCCGCCGCCCATCCAGCGCATGCGCTCCGATGACCTCCTTGCCGCCGTCTTCCCCGCGCAGGTGCAGTGCCAGGACAACGCCATGCCCGGCGACATCGAGGTTCCAGACAACCCCCTGGTCTTCGAGACCATGCGCGACTGTCTCACCGAGGCCATGAGCATTGAGGGGCTGAAGGCCGTGCTGGAGGCTATCTACGGCGGCGAGATTGAGGTCTACGCGCGGGACACCACGCAGCCCTCAGTCTTCAGCCACCAGATCCTCAACGCCTTGCCCTACGCCTTCCTGGACGACGCGCCCC
>JACQUI010000100.1 GCA_016210395.1 Chloroflexota bacterium
CGGTGTAGCAGGCGTCGTGGCAGACCACGATGTCGTACCGCTTGGCGAAGTCCACTGCCTTCTGGAAGAAACTCAGCGGCGCGACGGCCCCCGTAGGGTTGTTGGGATAGCACAGCCACATGACCTTGGCCTTGCGCGCCACGTCGGGCGGGATGGCGTCAAGGTTGGGCAGCCAGCCGTTCTCCTCCTTCAGGGGCATCCAGTGGCACTCGCCGCCGGCGAACATGGCGCCGACGGAGTAGACGGGGTAGCCGGGGTCCGGCACGAGCGCGATGTCGCCGGGGTCCAGGAGGCACAGGGCCATGTGGCCGATGCCCTCCTTGGCGCCGATGAGGGGCACAACCTCTTTGTCCGGGTTGAGGGAAAGGCCAAACCTGCGCTGGTACCAGTTGGCGATGGACTTCCTGAATTGCGGCAGCCCGTCCGACTCCGGATACCGGTGGTTTGGCGGGTCCAGAGATGCGCCGATGAGGCGGTTGATGATGTGGGGCGGCGTCGGCAGGTCGGGGTCGCCGATGCCGAAGGAGATGACGTCGGCGCCGGCGGCGCGCTTTGCGGCGATCTTGCGGGAGATTTCCATGAACAGGTATGGTTGTAGCTTGCTGATCCGGTTGGCGAGCTTCATGCGTTGGTCCTTGCAAGTCTCTAGGATGATTGGTGGGCGGGTTGCTCGTGCAGAAGTAGGTCCAGAAACTCCCTGGGCGAAAGTATGGCGACACCTTCATAGGAACCAAGAAGCTGAAGCTGCTTGTCGCCGGTGACGAGGTAGTCAACGCGGGCTGACACGGCAGCAGCGAGAATCAGGTCGTCTTCAGGATGGGACGCTACCCTGGGAATGGGGCCCATCTGTGTCAGCACGCTCTCGTTTCGCACGAGGGCGAAGGCTCGAATGATCTGTTCCATCCGGAGACGCCTGGCAAAATACGGGGAAGCCAAAGTGCGCTCCAATTCAGCGAGGATGTGCCGGGACAAAACCAATTGGAAGGCACGCCTTTCCCAAGCCTGAAGTAGCTGGCCGGGCGGGCTTTCTGGGTCATCAAGACCGAGTATGCCAGAGGCCAAGACGTTAGTGTCCAGGACTGCGGAAATCATGCCGAACGGCGCTGTTCGGCTTGTTCAGCAGCCTTTCTCTCCCTTCGCATTTCCTCTCGAACTTGGGCCACCGCTTTGTCTACTTCTCGCTCAATCTCCTCTCGAGGAACATCTTTGAATGCTGCGCTAATCTCGTGAAGGACTTTGAAGCCCTCCTCACGCCTGCGCTCGTACTCTACCAGGCGTTCCAGGTCCTCAGGGGACACGATGGCGGCAACGGGTACGCCGTCTTTCTCCACAAGGACCCTGGCTTTTTCCTTGGAGACCTGGTCAAGAAGGGCGTCCCACTGCCTGCGGGCTTCGGTTGCCTTGAGTGTTCTGGTCAATGGCTCGCGCGCATTCATATGGTCTTCCTCCACTCTTCCCAGTTCTCCGTGTGCACATCATAGCAGGAACAGACGTACCTGGCGCACGCCTTGGATTCCTCACGATGCTCCACTCGTTCGGAATGATAGAGGGGCGTGTATCTTGCCGATGCGATTGGCCAGCTTAGTCAGCATTCTTCCAGTCCAGCTGTTGGCGAGCCGCTATCCTTACAAGAGTCTCAATTTGGGTAGGTGCTCTTTGAACATATTCGCGAGCTTTTCCCAGGGTGGAATCCGTAAGACCTCTGAAATATGCAATAGCGTTCGGAACAGAGAAGTTCCGACAGTTTGACTCAAGGTCAGTCCAGACAGCGGCATCCAAACCAATGAACTCAGCCCATTTCAGGATTTCGCTCGTGACAGGGATAGATTTGTCAAAATTAGAATGCCCTTCACGGGTTGCTACTATGGCGTAGCCAATATTACCTAAGGAAGTTCCTTCTCTGGTTTTCAGGTTCTCTCTTGCCTCTGCTACGTTTTGGTAGCTTGATTTTGCCCAAAGGGTATGGACTTCTACTGTACCCGGGAAAATTACAAGTGTTAGTCGGCCATCTTGGGACTTCCTAGCAAACTCAATAGGCAACGAAGGCCCGTTATTGTGCCAACCGTCATTTACCCCTAAATTCCGTGGATCCCATACGAGAGATCCCCAACCAAGCACCGCAATACGCAATCTCTACTCCCTTCATTCCTCGTTCACCACCGAGAAACGAGGTATCGTCTTCCTCTTACTAAGAGTCTCATTATAGAACGGACTCATCTCAAACGTGAGCCATCTCCACACACTAATGAGACCATTAGTATAGTTCTTTGGGAATTAGCAATTCTGGCCGTCAGCTTTGTACTAAACCTCTCAACATCCTGTCGAGTTATTCGTGACGACGACTCCCGTGCGCTCGAAGCAAGACCACGACTTCGTGGTTTTGTAGGGTGTTCCTCCTCCAGGCAATACTCTAGTGTAACTTACGCTGACTTCCCATTTTTGACCACTGGTGTCGTAGTGTGTCTGCCAATCTTTGTAGCGGAACAGATATGTGCAAGGCTTGTCGCCTTCGGAGCGATTCGCGACGTAGGCTCTGACAATTCCAAGCACCTCTTCGACCTTCAGCGAAGGCTTAGGGGTTTCGTTACGTACAGGGTCGCACCCAACTAGGAATAGCACTACACAGACAGCGCTCAGAATTGGGGGCAGACGGCACATATCCTTCCATGTCATCACGTTTGCGTTAACCTCTCGGATTTGCATCGGGGAAAGGCAAGTTGTGATTACTCCTTGCCTACCCCCTCCACTCCCCCTCAAACACCTCCTCCACGGGGCCTTCCATGATGACGGGGCCGTGGCCGGGCCAGGTGATGGTGAGCACGCCGCCGGGCATGGCAAGCTGCACCGTATCGTCCGTGAGGCCCAGCAGGCGGGCCACGGCCTGGATGGCGCAGGCGCCGGTGCCGCAGGCGAGGGTTATCCCTGCGCCGCGCTCCCACGTGCGGGCCTTCAGCCTGTCCCTGCCTAGGATGTTGACGACGTGGAAGTTCACGCGCCGTGGGAAGATGGGATGGCGTTCCACCTTCGGCCCAATCGTTTCCAATGGGAAGCTGTCCACAGGGCCGTCGAAGAAGGCGACGGCGTGTGGGTTGCCCATTGAGGCGCAGGTAATGGTGAACGTGCGGCCGTCCACCGTGATGGGGTAGCCGGCCACCAGGCTGCCGGTGGGCACCGTGGTTATGCTATGGAGCTTGGGATCAAGCTGGAAGCCCTTCTGCCCGGCCGGGATGGCCACGGGGACATCCTCGGCGCGGAAGCGCGGCTCGCCCATGGAGACGCGGGCGCGGGTCACCTTGCCGTCCCTGGCGATGGGCGTCACGTCCAGCACGCCGTTGCCCGTCTCCACCTTCAACGCCCCTTCCTTGGCGACGATGCCCCGCTCCACGACGTATTTTGTGAAGCAGCGGATGCCGTTGCCGCACATCTCCGCTTCCGAGCCGTCGGGGTTGAACATGCGCATGCGGATGTCGGCCTTGTTGGATGGGACGACCAGCAGCAGGCCGTCGGCGCCGACACCGTAGTGGCGGTCCGCGAGCTTGCGGGCCAAGTCGGGCCAGTCCTGTTCCTGGCCGCGGGCATCCAGGACCACGTAGTCGTTGCCCGCACCGTGCATCTTGGAGAAGCGTATGCTCATAGTGGCTCGCATTCTAGCACAGGCGCAAGGGTTTGCGGATAGCGCGGATGGGTGGACAAACAGCAGGGGCGCAAGCCTTGCGCCCCTACGATGTGGACACGGATGCGGACAGGAATGTCTGCACCAGTTCCGCAGCGGTGTCTGCCGCCTTCGCAGTGTCCGTGGCGTCCAGCCAGTGGATGCGCGGGTCCTTCAGCCGGAACCACGCGTACTGGTGTCGCGCGAACCTGTGGGTGGACGTTTTGATGTTTCGGGTAGCCTCTTCCAGGCTGATCTCTCCCCTGATGCAGGCCGCCAGCTCGCGATAGCCGGTGCTGGCAAAGGAGGAATGCTCCGGCGTCACCCTGCGCTCCAGCAGCCGCCCAACCTCGTCCACCCAGCCCGCTGCCAGCATGGCGTCCACCCGTGCGTCTATGCGAGCGTACAGCGCCGCGCGAGGCATGGTCAGGCCGATGATCAAGCAGTCGTAGGCCCCCTGCCCTTTCGCGCGGTACTGGGACCACGGCACACCGGTGGCGCGCTGCACCTCCAGGGCGCGGATGACCCGCCGGGGATTGCGAAGGTCCACCAGCGTCACGGCCCCGGGGTCGGCCTCGGCCAGGCGGGAGGCCAGCGCCTCCCTACCCTGCTCTTTCAGGAACGCCTCCATCTCCGCGCGGAAGGCCGGGTCCGGCGGCACGGCGGGCACGCGCCAGTCCTCCAGCAGCGCCCACAGGTACTGGCCCGTGCCGCCCACCAGCAGCGGCAGCTTGCCTCGCGCGGCGATGTCTTCGATAGCGGCGCGGGCCAGGTCCAGGAACAGCGCCAGGCTGAAGTCGTCCGCCGGCTCAAGGATGTCGACCAGGTGGTGCGGCGCCTGCGCCTGCTCCTCCGCCGTAGCCTTGGCTGTGCCGATGTCCATGCCACGGTACACCTGCCGGCTGTCCACGCTGACGACTTCCAGACTGAACCGCCGCGACAGGGCGACAGCCAGCGCCGTCTTGCCCACGGCCGTGGGACCGACGATGGCGACGACCTTTGCCCTGCCCATACGTTCGCTCAGGCTGGACGGCCTTGTGGGCGAGCTGATGCGGTGGTGCGGACGATCTCCGTGAACTGCTGGGCGTTGAGGCTCGCGCCGCCCACCAGGCCGCCGTCAATATCGGGCTGCGATGCGAACTCCTTGATGTTGGCCGGGGTCACGCTGCCGCCATACAGGACGCGTGTGGCTCTCGCCTCCTCCGCGCCGAACTGCTGGGCCAGCAAGCGGCGGATGAGGGCGCACATAGCCTGGGCCTGGGCCGACGTCGCAGCGAGACCCGTGCCGATGGCCCACACCGGCTCGTAGGCGACGACCAGGCTACGCGGGACCGCCACGTCCTCCAGCGACGCCCTGAGGCTGGCGGATACCACGGCCTCTTCGCGGCCCGCCTGCCTGTCGGCCAGAAGCTCTCCGACACACAAAATGGGGTGCAGGCCGGATGCCAGCGCCTTGCGCACCTTTCGGTTCACGATGGCGTCGGTCTCGGCGAAGTCGCGGCGGCGCTCGGAGTGGCCCAGGATCACGTACTGGCAGAGGCCCAAGAGCATCTGCGGCGAGACCTCGCCGGTGAAGGCGCCCTTGTCCTCGTAGTGCATGTTCTGCGCCCCGACCTTGATGGCGCTCCCCTGCAGCGCCATCGCCACTTCCGACAGCGACACGTAGGGCGGGCACAGCACCACCTCCACGCCGGAGACGCCGCCCAGGCTGCCGCGCAGGTGGCCGGCGAGCTGCGCCGCCTCCTGGATGGTTGTGTTCATCTTCCAGTTGCCGGCGATGAGTGGCGTGGGCAAGGGAGGCCTCCTGTTGCTGCGTGGGGGGTCGCGCTCGTATTATTGGCGTAGCATGCTCACGATAGCCGAACTGAGAAGGATGGCGCAAGCGCGTCTGAGGGATGCTGAGGTGCTTTTGGGACGAGGGAGGTCCGACGGCGCGGTCTACCTGTGCGGCTACGCTGTCGAGATGGCGCTAAAAGCAAGGATTTGCAGGACTCTACGGTGGGAAGGATTCCCTGAGACAGGCAGCGAGTTCAGGGATTTTCAGAGTTTCAGAACCCATGATCTTGAAGTCCTGCTCCACATGTCTGGAGTTGAACAAAATGTGCTGTCTCGCTTCCCGAGTCAGTGGGCGTCCGTAGCCACGTGGAGCCCTGACCGCCGGTACTTTCCCATTGGCACTACTAGTCCTGGTGAGGCAGCGAATATGGTTGAGGCAGCAAGAGTGATCGTGAGGGCGCTATGAAACAGTTCATACGCAAAATCGCAGCCCTGGAAAAAGTAATGTCTGAAGAAAGGGGTCCATTCACGTTCTTTGCCCTTTTCCTTCGAGAGAATTCAATTGGAAAGTGGGACCTTCTGGTGGCGGCACCTTGGCTCAGCCGCAGCAGGAAAGAACACCTGGAGTACGTC
>JACQUI010000093.1 GCA_016210395.1 Chloroflexota bacterium
AGGTGAGGCTGTACCACCGCAGGGCCAGGCCGCCTATCCGGACGATGACCGGGTCTATGTTGATGACGATGCCGTCCATAGCCGCCCTACTGCTTGAACACCATGGCCGGGTCTATTGCCACTAGCCGCCTCACCGGTATGTACGAGGCCACAATGGACATGCCCATAGCCAGCGCCAAGATAAGGAGTAGGTCCACCAAGCGCGTTGCCGTCAGGAAGGCAGGCACAAGCTGTCCCACAACAAGGATCACGCCAAAGGAGATCACAACCCCGGCAAGGTAGCCGGCCAGTCCCGAGAGCATTGATTGCTGCAACACGATGGCGTACAGACTACGATTGGTTGCTCCCACAGCCTTCAGCACACCATACTCCCTGGCCCGCTCTATGGTCGCCGTGAAGATAGTCAGCGCAATCACAGCAATGCCCGCGACCAGGCTTATGACCACCAGGACGATAATGATGGGAAGAAAGGTGTCGTCTATGAGGCTGCGGTTCAGCTCCTTGAAGGCGTCCTGGGTCACGGCTTGGACCCCCGGCATGGCGTTGATAGCGTCGATGGCCGTCTGCGGGCCAGCCTCCGGCGCAACCTTGACGATGTAGTAGTTGTCTATGGCCTGGGCCAGGAGCATCTCCCGGGCCTTGCCCTGCTCGATAAAGCTGTACTGGTACACGAAAATGTTGGTCCCCTCGGCCACGCCCACCACACGGAACGTGTGCCCCAAAATGGCCAGGGTATCTCCAATACCCAGGCCCGTGTTCTTGGCAAAGACCCGGTCAATAACCATCTCTCCCGGTCCGTTGACGCCCCGGCCCTGGACGATCTCCACAGGGCCGCCGACCCCTGCCGCAGGCTCGTACCCCACCAGGAAGGTGTGGACCTCCTTGCCGTTCAGGTCAAAGGCCACCTGGCGGCCTACAAACGGCTGTACACGCTCGACGCCGGGGATGCGCGCGATGGCTTCCCGTGTGGCGGCAGGAATGGCGGAGAAGCCGTGGAACATATCGGCGGAGCCTTTCTGGCTTACCCAGATGTCAGCGCCCGTAGCGTCTATGTAGGCGGTGATCTTGGTGCTCCACCCCTGGTACAGGCTGGTGAGCACCACCATCAGCGTGATAGACAGCGCAACGCCGCCCACAGTAATGGCGAAGCGCGTCTTTTCCGCCCACAGGTTCTTGATGGCTATGGATCCCATTGCCGTCGCTCGACTACGATGGTAACTGTCAGTGAATAAACAGGTGTCATGCTAGACCGAGGTGGTCAGACGCGCTGGTCGTCCCTGGCGACCGCCTCGCGAAGCATCCCTCACCCCTTACGCCAATACGCCGAGGGCCCCCGATGCATCGGGGGCCCGTACCCCGCTGTTGCCATAGTGTTGTCAACTTGAAAGGAACCCTCCGGAGGGGGTCCACAAGGGGGCAAGGTCTCACCCCAGGTCCCTCTTGAGCTGCTCGAACTGCTCCCGCGTGATCTCCCCCCGCGCATATCGGGCCTTGGCGATGTCCAGCGGCGACTGCCCTTGGCCTGCCGGCTGCTGGCCCTGGCTCAGGCGCTTGATGGCCCACACAATGAGCCAGATGATGGCGCCCCAGAAGACAACCATCCATATCCAGCCGAACATCATCCAGCCCCAGCCCACACCCCCCATGTTCCACATATTGCCCCACATCATGGCTGCCTCCTTTGCTCCTGTTGCGCCACCATGATACCTACGTCCCTCCCCCTCTTCCCCATACGTACGATAGCCCATGCGCCCTGAACAACCCCTGAACGCTTTCCCCTGGAGCCTGAAACCCGCCTGAATACCCATACCCCCTGGGAATGGGTGTGCCAGCCGCGATTCACCTTCTCTTGCGCAATCGCGTCAGTCGCACCCCACCCCCGGATACTCTTGTACCTCAATGGGCAACGGCTTGAACTCAGCCGTCTGGCCCATCCCGCTTATGAACCGGGCCCCACCCTCGCCGACCATCTCCATCGTTCCCCGGTCGAAGGGGTTGCCCCAGCCGCTGGGCGGGTTACCGCTGCCGTCGCCCAGGTGAGGGCTGGCCTCCCACCACCGTTCATCAAAGTAGGCCCAGAGGATGCCGCAGTGGGTGTACAGCGTGTAGGGGTATGCTTTGCCCGCCTTGACGCCAACAGCGCACGGCGCTTCTTTCACCTGAGGTGAGCATTCGCTACCAACAACATCAATGCCGCACCCTGCCAGCAGGATGCCAATGAAGAGCACGGGGGTGACCATCAGTCTTGACGCGAGCACGCCTACCTCCGTGGTACGGTATGACCGCGATCACTGCGTAGACATGGGCGTCGGCGTTCCTATCGCTGTCGGCGGCCAGTGGAGGACTGCACGCGACGACGACCACCAGGAGAAACAGGACGGCCAGACTCGCGATCAGGACCACCCTAGGCATGACGCTGCCTCCGTGCACTATGCTGCTACCTAGACGCAGGCCGCATCCCAAAGGTTCCCCTTGGTCTCCCTACCCCTCCTCTGGAACGTACAGGCTCACCACCACCGCCGCGTTGGCCACCAGAACGGGGTCGCCGCCCTCTTCCAGCGCCGGCGCCTCCATCCCTCCTTCCACAACGTTGATGCTCCGGCGGCCGTAGGGCGCCTCCAGCAGCACCTCGCCGGGCCGCACGTCCTCACAGTGCGGCACGGCCACGTTCACCTCAACGTAGATCAGCCGCAGGTCGTGCCCGAAGGCCGTCGGGAAGTCTGGGATGCCATGCCGGAGGGCGTCCGCAACTGCCCTGCGCGCGGCCTTGGTCGGGTCCTTGCCCTCCAGGTCCACGCCAGTCCCAAGCTCCACCAGGCACCGGCGTATCGCCATCACGCCTGCTCGCTTCGATGCGCTGCCCCACCGGCCTGCGATGGGGCCACGTCCTTCAAGAACGCGAGCACCGCCTGGTTGAACACGTCCGGCTGCTCGTAGTACACCGAATGGCCGGAGTCCGGCACCCGCAGCAGTCGCGAGCCCGGAACCTGCGACGCCGCTATCTCAATCGTTCTCGGAGGCGCGATCACGTCCTCTTCCCCCACCACATACAGGATTGGCGCGCCGGACGCCGCCAGGCGCTCGTGCGTGGAGCCGCGATATCCCGGCGCGACGGCAAGGAAGTCCGGCGCATGCCTGGGGTTCAGCCGCATGATCTGGCGGTAGAGGAACGCCCTGCCGGGATCCCGGGCCGCGAAGCCAACGGAAAGCCCGCGCACCGTGCCGTTGGGCCTAGGCGCAGGGTGTTCCTGGTTCTCCTCTCGTATCTGCCGCGACTCGTCGTTCACCGACCCGCCGTTGGAGCCACACAGCACGATCCCCCAGACGCGCGCCGGGTTCCGCAGCGTGAACCCAACGGCAGTCCTGCCGCCCATGGAGTGCGCGACGATCGCCACTCGTTCGACGCCCAGGTGGCCGAGCAGGCCACCCAGGTCATCGGCAAAGGCCCTGCGCCCCTGCTGGTCGCCATCGCGCGTGCGGCCGAAGCTCCGGTGGTCGAAGGTGATGCACGTGTAATGCTGCGAGAAAAAGGGGACCTGCTGCCACCAGGACAGGTGGTTCCCGCCGGAGCCGTGGGCGAACACCACCGTCGGCCCGGAGCCGTGGACCTCGTAGTACAGCTCGACGCCGTTGACCTGGGCAAAGGGCATGGCTATCGCGCCTTCACCTTGAACCGCCGCAGGCGCAGCGCGTTGGTAAGCACCGATACGGAACTGGTCGCCATGGCCGCCGCTGCCAGCACCGGGTTCAGGAACCCGTAGTCGCCCAGGAAGAACTTCAGGCCGGATGGCACGCTGCCGTCAGAGAAGAACAGGTACAGCACGCCTGCCGCCAGGGGGATCAGGGCGGTGTTGTAGAAGAACGCCCAGAACAGGTTCTGCTTGATGTTGCGGATGGTGGCCTTGGAAAGGGCGATGGCGTTGGGCACGCCCATGAGGTCGCTGCGCATGAGCGTCACGCCGGCAGCCTCCATCGCCACGTCCGTGCCTGCGCCAATGGCGATGCCCACGTCCGCCTGGGCCAGCGCCGGCGCGTCGTTGATGCCGTCGCCCACCATGGCCACCACCTTGCCCTCGGCCTGCAGCGCCTTCACCTGCGCCGCCTTCTGGTCCGGCAGGACCTCCGCCATCACGCGGTCAATGCCCGCCTGTTTCGCAATCGCCTCCGCCGTGCGGCGGTTGTCACCCGTCAACATCACTACCTCCAGGCCCAGGCGGTGCATCTGCGCCACCGCGTCCTTTGAGCCTGGCCGCAGCG